>DWUW01000221.1 GCA_019120525.1 Candidatus Eisenbergiella stercorigallinarum
GATACAGTGCAGGCGGATACTGGCAGGGAAGGAGATCACGAAGGACGACCTGCTTGTATTAAAGGCGGTTGAAATGGTACAGGACGGGATAGAGATATCATTATGAGAGCGTGGGAAAGCATGGAGAGGATCATGAGGCGCTTTGGCGTAAATGCTCCGGTCAGTGTCATACAGTTGATACAGGAAATGAGGAAAGGCGACAGGCTGAGGCTGCTTTATCTGGTTAGAACAGCGGATGGAGGGAAATGGGTGTGCAGAATATTCCATGAAGCAGGCTATCTGAAGAGCCTGGTGGAGCAGCAGGATACTCTGGCGGAGGTGTTTCGCCGGAACGGGATACTGACTCCATTGAAGCTGAGTTGTGAAAGCGGATATTGCGGGCTGGCTTTTTGGGAAGAGCGGGAAGTGTGCGTTACGGTCGAGGAATATCTTGAGCATGAAGAGAAAAAATTCGGAGAGAAAGATTTTTTTGATTTTGGCTGCCTTATGGGCTGTATGCACGCAGTTTCGGAAAAGAATCCAGTGCGGATTGATTATTCCGCTGTTTCCGGGGAAATATGCACGGGGAGGGCTTGCTTTCAGAAGCTGCTCGGGCATTCCTCGCGTCCTGTCCCGGTATCGGATGTTATTTCCCGTGCCGCGCATCTTCATGATGCACTTGTCCAAAGACTGAAGCAATGCTGGGGAACACTTCCGCATGGAGCGGTACAGGGAGATATCGGTATTTGTAACAATTTAGTGTATTTGGAAGGGCGATGGGGAGTGATCGATTTTAACCTTGCGTCGGACGATCCGTTCCTTGAGGATGCTCTGTCGGCTTTTTATTCGTCTCTGCATGAATATAAATTCCGGGAAGAGGAGCAGATTTTATCCGATGACGAGCTGTGCGGTCTGTTTTTCAGAGGATATCTGACAAAAAGAAAGCTGACAGAGGAAGAACGGCACGTTTTTCCGTATATGGCGTCGTTGTTTGACGGCCTTTTTTTCTCAAAAGGGTTGATAAAAAAATGGGAGAAAACAGCGGATGAGGCCATTCTGACGTGGTTCCAGGAGGCGTGGAGACGTTTTCTTCCGGAAAAGCACGGATATCAGAAGGGGTGGGAACAGCATGAGGGAAATGGTTCGACAGATAGAAACGGAATACTGTAGATTTATGGATACTCACAGGGAACTGGAGGATTTTTCGGGCGTGGAGTATCTTGGGTTGAATCTGTCCGGGCGGGAGCGTATGGAAACGGTTTTTAAAATATATCATACGACGGTGGAAAGCTCGCGGACGGACATTCCCATCCTGCGTCCTCTTCAGCAGAGAAATATGGTGAGGGCGCTGAATCGGATTGAGGACACGGTGAATGGCGGGAAGCTGCGGCTTGAGATCGGCCTCGCGAACCGTACGGATGAAAATATGCGCTGGTTATACCGGTGGCTGTGTGAGATGTATCCGGGACTCGGAGATAAGAGGGAAGACCTGAATAAGCTGTCAGAACTGAAGTGCTGCGAACTGCCCGGTTTTCAGTACGCTGCCATGTATTTTCTGGGGATGATCCTTTCAGCCGCTCCGGATGGACGTACCATGGCGGATGCTGTGAAGCTGCATTATCTTTTAAGAGACTGTGAGGATCCGGACAAGCCTGGAAAAAATTATACGGTGCATCAGGATGCCTGCCTTGAAACCCTGAGGAATACGGGGATTAAGGCCTTTATACAGCTTTACGTGGTTATGGAAAAACTTCTGGGAAGAGTCAGCGCGGAATTATGGATGGCGGCAGTAGACTATTACCGTTCCGGCAGTGAAAAATATAAAATATATCTCAAAGAGTATCAATCCGATATCTATGAAAGGCTGGCGGAAATACTGCGCGAGCGCGGGGAATGCGGACTCGCAGAGATAGTCTTAGCCTATGCGGAATGGGTTGGGCAGCATAAGGAACTGGAGCAGTATGGACTGGCTGTCTGCCTGACCGGTGCCGGTCAATGGTCCGTGAATTTTTACCATTAACTGGGAGAAATTTCAGGCGGTTGAGGAATGGGAAAATGACTTTATATGATACGGTGATAGTTGGGGCGGGCCCTGCGGGGACGGTCTGCGGAAGGATCCTGGCGGAAAGGGGATATCGTTGCCTGCTGATTGAGCGCAGGACGGCCTATGATGAGAAGGTCTGCGGCGGGTGGCTTCCTTACAGTGCGCTGACGGAACTGAAGAAGGCCGGAATCCCGGTTGACAGGGAGTTGCTGTCCCGGGGAATGAGGACGGAAAGCTGTCAGGTGATAGTGGGAAGAAAACTATATCGTTTGTACGAATATCCGGAAGGGGAATTTGGCTTGGAGATCCGCAGAAAGGCATTGGACAGCTTTCTGGGTGATAAAGCGCTTGAAGCCGGAGCGGAAATCCGTTTTGGAGAGTATGTGAATGCGGTTTCCTTACAGGATGGCATCTGTTATGCGGATTACCATGCGGCAAAAGTGCTGGTGATGGCCTGCGGTTCCAGAGGTTATCGGCATTTGGGAAATGTGTCGCTGGCAGGGCAGAGCTTTGGAATTTCAGCTCAGATTCAGGGAAGAAGCGATTTGGAGAATAACAGGGTTTATTTCTGGTATGAAACAGAGGAAGAGTGGAATTATACCTGGGCGATTCCCATCGGAGAAGAAATGTGGAACATCGGTATGTGGTTCCGGTTTTCGGAAAACGGGATGCGGAGCAAGTATGAAAGGGGGGCCGAACGGTACATTTTCCCTCATTTTTATAAATGGTCTTATATGATTCGGCCCAGGAGAGCATATCTGGGCAATGTTGACCAGACTCCCTATATTGGATTCCCATGCTTGGCCGCAGGAGATTTCGCAGGACAAAATTCCTGTAAAACCGGAGAGGGGCTGAGATTTGCCGTTCATTCTGCGCGAAAGGCGGCCGAAAGGGCGGCGGAACAGTTGGGGAATACTGCACGGAACGGTTGCATTGAGAGGTGAAAAGATTTTTCCCAAAGCCTAACGGACTTTTGTGCAAAAGGAAAGAAACAGCCTTCTTCTCAGGGGTTGACAAAACCCCTCTTCCCGCATATCCTTTATAATAGAGTCTGGATCCCGCCTTCCCCCATCCCGGAGAAGCAAGGACTCAACTCGCTGATTTTAAAATGGAACAGAAAAATGGCTTGGAACGGAAAGAAGCAGTCCATCATCCGGCCGCAGAGAGGGAGTGCCGTCGGCTGAAAGCATTCCCGGCGCGGAGGGCTGAAGTGCATCCGGGAGCCGGTCCGGTGAAGTGACGTTAAGAAAGTCAGGCTTTCAGAAAGCGGAGCTCGGGAAGCGAAGCTTAATTAATAAAAAGAAAGCGTTTCAAAGCGTACCACAGCCGGATCCGTCCTGCGCCCGTTACGCGCATCAAGTGCAGAAGGACAGATTTTTTCTATCCTTCTGAATCGGAGTGGAACCGCGGCCCTGCCGTCTTCGGAACATCGGAGACGGCAGGGCCTTTTTGGCTGCACAGAGGGAGGGTAACCATGGGATTGATTGGAAACATCAGAGAAGAGGTCCGCATCATCAGAGAACGGGACCCGGCGATCCATTCTTCGCTGGAGGTGCTTTTGTATCCCAGCTTCAAGGTGATGCTCCATTATCGGGTGGCGCACAGGCTGTACCGGTCGGGCCACTTTTTCCTGGCGAGGTGGGTTTCCCAGCGGGGCGCGAGAAAGACCGGGATCGAGATCCATCCGGGAGCGCGGATCGGGAAGGGGTTTTTCATCGACCACGGGAACGGGGTGATCATCGGGGAAACCACGGTGATCGGCGACAACGTGACTCTCTATCAGGGCGTGACCCTGGGCGGCACGGGAAAGGAGCATGGCAAACGGCATCCCACGGTCTGCGACAACGTGATGATCAGCGCAGGCGCGAAGGTACTGGGGTCCTTCACCATCGGGGAAAACTCCAAGATCGGCGCGGGAAGCGTGGTGTTAAGCGAGGTGCCGCCAAACTCCACGGTGGTGGGCGTGCCGGGCCGGGTGGTGAAGCGCGGAAACCAGCCGATCCCCAGGGCGACCATGGACCAGGTGCATCTGCCCGATCCCGTGCGGGAGGAGATTTCGGCCCTGCAGAAGGAAAATTCCAAACTGGCGAACAGACTGCTTGACCTGGAGGCGCAGGTGCGGTACCTTAGAAGAGCAGAAGAAAAGGAGAAACAGACGATATGAAGATTTACAATACGCTCACAAAGAAAAAGGAAGAATTTGTCCCCATCACTCCCGGCGAGGTGAAGATGTATGTATGCGGCCCCACCGTATACAACCTGATCCACATCGGAAACGCCCGCCCCATGATCGTGTTCGATACGGTACGCCGTTATTTTGAACACAGGGGTTACAAAGTGAATTATGTCAGCAACTTCACCGACGTGGACGACAAGATCATTAAAAAGGCCATCGAGGAAGGCGTGGACGCGGAGGTGATCTCCGAGCGCTACATCGCGGAGTGCAAAAAGGATATGGAATCCCTGAACGTGCGCCCTGCCACGGTGCATCCCCAGGCCACCCAGGAGATCTGCGGCATGCTGGAGATGATCCAGAAGCTGATCGACGAAGGGCACGCTTACGTGGCGGAGGACGGAACGGTGTATTACCGGGTGAGAAGCTTCCGCGACTATGGGAAGCTGTCCCACAAGAACCTGGATGATCTGGAGGGGGGAAAGCGTTCCCTTCTGGTGTCCGGCGAGGACCAGAAGGAGGATCCGCTGGATTTCGTGCTCTGGAAGCCCAAGAAGGACGGCGAGCCCTACTGGGAGTCTCCCTGGTGCGACGGCCGTCCCGGCTGGCACATCGAGTGCTCCGTGATGAGCAAAAAATATCTGGGAGACGAGATCGACATCCACGCGGGCGGAGAAGATCTGATTTTCCCGCACCATGAAAACGAGATCGCCCAGTCCGAAGCGGCGAACGGAAAGCCCTTCGCCCGTTACTGGATGCACAAC
>DWUW01000222.1 GCA_019120525.1 Candidatus Eisenbergiella stercorigallinarum
TTCCGCCGCCGCGTTCAAAGGCGCAAGGAGACGCTTGACCCTTCTGCTGAGCCAGAAAATGCAGACGGCCGCCGTTCCCGCATACACAGGGACCAAAAGCCATCTGGCGCTGTCCGCGGCCCGGTAAAACAAACGGTATTCCTCTGTTCCCGCTTCCCGCATCCAGAAAACCGCAAGACGTCCCTGTCCATCCGGATTTCTGTAAGAGTGCCGGTATATTCCTCTTCCCTGTCCGTCGCGCCCCATCAGATATTCCAGTTCTTCCCGGGAAAACGCCTCTTCCCTCTGCAGGATGGTTCCTGACACCCATTTCCTGTCCGCGTCCAGAAAGGCATAGCCGGTTACGGAGAGCCTTTCGTCCTGCGTATATTCTACCTGCGTCAGCAGATATCTTCCGTTTTCCGAACCCTCCGGGAGCCCGGCTGCCAAGATCCGGCTGTCTGAAGCATACTCCGGGATGCAGGCGGCCGTCCGTTCCGGGATCTCTTTTCCCGCCGCGTCCCCCTGGCATGCAAGGAGATTTCCTTCCCCATCAAAAACCATCAGCCCAAAGTCCGTTCCCAGCCACCGGGAGGCGGCCAGGCCGGAAAGGTTCCCGTCCTCCGTCCTTTCCAGCGCGTCAAGAAGCCCTGCCGCGTCAGGCGTAGGCGCCACACGATCTCCATAAACAGAGAGCAGCAGGGATACCCCCGCCAGGACCGCCAGGTTCATGGCGGTAAAAAACACATAATTCTCCGCCAGGAAACGGAACAGCCCTGATTTTTTACCTCCGGTCCTCAATTTTATAGCCAAGCCCCCTTACCGTCTTGATATACCGGGGATTTCTGGGATTCTCCTCGATCTTCTCCCGCAGCTTGGAGATATGGACCATCATCGTCTTATCGTCGTTTTCAAAATATTCCCCGTTAATGCTCTCATAAATCTGCGCTTTCGTATAAACCCGCCCGGGTGAACGCATCAGCTTCAGGAGGATCTTATACTCCGTCGGCGTGAGGAAGATCTGTTCCCCGTTTTTGGTCACCGTCATCGATCCCGTATCCAGGCACAGCTCCCCCAGGTCCAGCTTCTCCGGCCTGTCCGCCTTCTGCGGCGCGCCTCCAAGCTCATAGAAGCGGCGGAGATTGGACTGGATCCTCGCCGCCACCTCCATGGGGTTGAAGGGCTTTGTCAGATAATCGTCAGCGCCCAGGTTCAGTCCCAGGATACGGTCATAATCCTGGTCCTTTGCGGACAGGATCAGGATCGGGATATTGCTGGCCTGACGGATCCTCCTGGTCAGTTCGTAGCCGTCCATTCCCGGCATCATCACATCTAAAAGCGCCAGGTCAACCGGCTCCCTTTTCATCAGTTCCAGCGCCCTGATCCCGTTTTCCGCCGATATCACCCGATATCCGCTGTTTTCCAGATAAAGCCGCAGAAGCTCCACGATATCCCCGTCATCCTCCGCGATCAAAATCGTATGCCGCATGGCACCTCCGTTCCCGTATCCGTTATTTTTCCGGTCTGCCGATGGCCCTCTGGTAGCTGTATCCCCTGTCGCTTTCTTCCCTGACCGGAAACGCCTCAAAATATACCACGCCGTTTTCTCTCACCGTAAGCTCCACCTGCAGCTTCCCGTCCGCGGCCCTCTTCCGGCAAGATCCCACGAAGGGCCTGCTTCCTTCCTTCAAAAGCCTTTTCTGTTCTTCCGACAGGCTGGAAGGCTCTCCCATATCATGCCACAGCTTCAGCGGATTGCAGGTCTCTTCATCCACCGTCTGCGTAACGATACAGAACGTTCCCGGCCGGCTGTCCTCCCCGCCCTCTACGGGAAGCAGGAATTCCAGCTCCAGCGTTTCTCCGTTTCCGTCCATGGTCCGGTTCCAGGCCGCGCCCCGATAGACGCCGTCCTCACCCCGGACGATCACCGCGTCGTCCGAACGGTGCACGCAGGTTCCCTGAAGCTTTTTAAAGAAATGGAACGCCCAGAGGGTGGGCTTTGGGATCCCGCCGTCCGCGACCAGCCCGAAGCCTCCGTGGAAAGGGGTAAAGGGCACGCCGAATTCCTCGAAAATATCCCCGAAGGTCCAATAGGAATAGGACTCGTTCACATCTCCCAGCCGGGAAAGCTGATGGGCGATATAAGCCGCGTTCTGATTGGTATCATGCAGCGGGCAGTTGGGTACATAGGAGGTATTGAATTCCGTGATGTGGATCGCAAGCCCCCTGTATTCCTCAAAGCTGTCCACGATGTCCCTGGTGCTCTGCAGATTCTTAAATCCCTCCTCCGGCTCCCGGAGCTTTACATATCCATAGTGCCCGTCCGTCTCCGGCACCTCGGTCGTATAATGATGCCGGGTCAGAAAATCAAGCGGGATCTTCTCTTCCCGGCAGAATTCCAGGAAGCAGCGGATCCATTTCTCATCCTCCACGCCGCAGATCGCGGGGCCGCCCACGCGGAAACGGGGATCCGTCTCCTTAACGGCGGCAAAGGTTTCCCGGAAAAGCCGGAAATATTCCTCCATATCCGCATCCTTCCAGAAGCCGGGCAGGTTGGGCTCATTCCATACCTCCACAGGCCACTGCGTCACCTCGTCGGCGCCATAGCGCTCCATCAGATGCCGCAGCGTCGCCTGGACCAGGGCGCGCCAGCCCGCGTAGTCTGAAGGCGGCGTCACATTCCCCTTCCAGTAAAAGACCGTCTGGTCCCCGCTCGCCAGCTTCTCCGGCATGAACCCGAGTTCCAGGAATGGACGGATCTTCAGTTCCTTATAACGGTCCATCACCAGATCCAGATAGGTAAAACAGTATTCCGCATGCTTCTTTCCGTTTTCATCCTCGTATTCCCGGTAGATCCCCATATCATCCGAGAACAGGCCGTGTCCCCTGATATGGGAAAAGCCGATTTCCTTCTGCACCAGGGCGAGCTGCTCCTGGTACTCCTTCTGCAGGGCCAGGCCGATCCGCCCTGTTCCCACGCAGTAATCCGCCTTATTGTGAAAAAGGATCTGCGCGTCCTGCCTGATTTCATAATTTTTTCTCGCCATATCTGTCGCTCTTACCTCCTTGCCGAAGCGCCGCCTGCCGGATTTCCTGAAAGCAGGCCCACTGTCCATTTATCGCGTCAGGAAAGCCGTCAGCTCATCCTCCGGCCACTCCTCCGCCGCAGCATCCTCCCGAAACGCCATCACCGCAGGCATATCCTCCGTAAACACTTCCCATTCCGGCATCTTGCCGCCGTCCGCGTCCACGCCGTTCGGATCTCCCTTTTTGATGAATTCCGCCCAATAGTTGCACATTTTCCTGGCAAGGTCATAATGGCCGCCGGTAAAGGGCCGCCAGCACTTGGCCAGAGTCTCAAAGAAAAACCACAGATCCACGGAATGGAAGGCTCCGGGATCGTCCCATCCGGGGATGGATGCCCCGAAGGCATAGACATACATGGGCTGCTTCGCGCCGGAAGCCGCAAGGAGCCTGTGCATTTTCCGGATCCCGAGCTGAACCGAATGGACCTGCGCGGCCGCCCTGATCTCATCGAAGGTTTTCTCTGTCCCGTCTTCCTTTCCCCGGACGATCCGAAGGAATTCCTCCGCCTGTCCCGCGAATCTTTCTTCCGCTTCCTTTTTCAGCCCTTCCGGATCGGACGCCGCCGGCGCCGACAGGAATTCGTCCGTCGTATATCCCGTCAGGATCGGTACATCCAGGAATTTTCCCGCCGCCATATTGTTCCAATAGGTATCCGTCTGATACACGCCGTCCGGGATGGTTCCCCAGAACGCGCCGAAGGCATCGTTCTTATCGCGCAGAAGCTCGGCCGGAAGCGCCCTCGCCTCTTCCACGGTACGTACGCCCAGATATTCCAGGAACCGCTCTCCCTGCTCCAGGGCCTCTTCCTTCGTCAGCTTCATCCTGTCCTGATAGGGATCCAGGAAGATCCCGCTTTCCACGATGGCGCGGCTGACAGCTCCCCGGTTCCCTTCACAGTTCAGCTGCGTCAGCACGCTGCCGCCTCCCGCGGACTGGCCGCCGATGGTGATCCGGTTCGGATCGCCTCCGAAAGCGGCGATGTTGCGCCTGGTCCAGAACAGGCCGAACTGCTGGTCCAGATTGCCGAAATTGGCGGGCGCCTCCGGCGTTTCTTCAAAAAGCTCCGGATGGGTA
>DWUW01000223.1 GCA_019120525.1 Candidatus Eisenbergiella stercorigallinarum
AAGGAGTTAAAGCCACGGAATCTGGAGGACATCATCGCCGGTATTTCCCTGTACCGTCCCGGCCCCATGGACTTCATCCCCAAATACATCCGGGGAAAAAACAACGCGGCCAGCATCACCTATCTCTGCCCGCAGCTGGAGCACATCCTGGAGCCCACCTACGGCTGCATCGTCTATCAGGAGCAGGTGATGCAGATCGTGCGGGACCTGGGCGGCTATACCATGGGACGGAGCGACCTGGTGCGCCGCGCCATGAGTAAGAAAAAGCAGGCCGTGATGGAAAAGGAGCGGAATAACTTCATTTACGGAAACGAGGAAGAGGGCGTTCCCGGCTGCGTGAAAAACGGCATTTCCGCGGAGGTGGCGGGCGAGATCTATGAGGAAATGATGGATTTTGCCAAATATGCCTTCAATAAGTCCCACGCGGCCTGCTACGCGGTGGTGGCCTATCAGACCGCATGGCTGAAATATTACTATCCGGTGGAATTCATGGCGGCGCTGATGACCTCCGTGATCGACAATCCGAAGAAGGTGTCGGAGTATATTCTCACCTGCCGGAATATGGGCATCAAAATCCTCCCCCCGGATGTGAACGAGGGCGAGATCGGCTTTTCCGTGTCCGGCGGCTCCATCCGCTATGCCCTGACCGCCATCAAAGGCATCGGAAGGCCCGTGATCGAGCAGCTCCTTCAGGAGAGAAAAGAACGCGGCGTCTTCACCAGCCTGCAGGATTTTATCACCCGGATGATGGATACGGAAGTGAACAAACGGACGGTGGAAAATTTCATCAAGGCGGGAGCCTTCGATGGCCTGGGAGGCACCAGAAAGCAGTTCATGGCCGTGTTCGCCCAGATGATGGATGCGGGCATGCAGAATAAGAAGAACAACCTGGCCGGACAGATGAGCCTGTTCGACCTGGTCAGCGAGGAAGAGAAGAGCGAATACGAGATCCGCCTTCCTGATGTGGGGGAATATTCCAAAGAGATCCTGCTTGGCTTTGAAAAGGAGGTGCTCGGCATCTATGTCAGCGGCCACCCCCTGGAGGAGTATGAGCAGACCTGGAAAAAGCATATCACCCGCACCACGGCCGATTTTATCCGGGACGAAGAAACGGAGGAAATGAACGCCAGGGAGCAGGAGCGGGTGGTGGTCGGCGGCCTGATCACGGAAAAAAAGATCAAATACACCAGAAAGGATCAGGTGATGGCCTTCCTCACCCTGGAGGACCTGGTGGGAAGCGTGGAGGTGGTGGTCTTCCCCCGGGTTTACGAGCAGGAAAGCGGCAAGCTGACAGAAGAAGCAAAGGTCTTCATCCGCGGCCGCGTGGACGCTTCCGGCGACCGGGACGGCAAAGTGATCTGCGAATCCGTCCAGGCTTTTGACGAGGTGCGCCGCACCCTCTGGATCAAATTCCCGACGAAGGCCGCCTACGAGGAGGCGGAGCAGGCGCTTTTTGCCGCCCTCGCCGCCTCCGACGGAAACGACGGCGTGGTGATCTACGTGGAGAATCCCCGCGCGAAGAAGACGCTGCCGCCCAACCGGAACGTGAAGGCGGATAAGGAGCTGGTGGAAAAGCTTTCCACCATGTACGGTGGGGAGAATGTGAAGGTGGTCTGAAGCACGGCATCTGACGGGCTTTGGCAGATGAGAGGGTTGTAACTATAACTTTTTTTGAAATGATTTCCCGGAGAAATCCTTGCCTCCTGCTGTTCAATATAGTATAATAAACATGTAAAGAAAAAAAGGGAAAGCCAGAGACATACGGCCTACCCTGTATAGTTTAAGGACTTACCTCAGATGAGGCCAGCCGTCACTAGTGCGAGTAGTGGCGGCTATTTCTTTCCATCGAAGATCGTATAACACAAACCCACAATGGTGACAATGAGTATACAAAACTGAAATAAATCAGCATATGTAACCATTGGCATCCTTCCAGGACGAAAATTTCAGGAAAAATTTCAGGAAATATTTTTTGAGCCCCTCCGGACAGGCAGGCGATACAAAGCCTGCCGCCCGGAGGGGCTCCTGTTGAAATAGTCTTTCGTTAGTCTGCCGCAAAATCCGTAAAATACCACGAACAAAGCGGACTGGGAAAACCGTTTAATCCAGCTCTAGCGCGCCGGTATACAGCTGATAGTAGGTACCCTTCTCCTTGATCAGGTCCTCATGGGTGCCGCGCTCGATGATGCGGCCGTGGTCGAGCACCATGATGGCATCGGCATTCTGTATGGTGGACAGACGGTGCGCGATGACAAAGGTGGTGCGGCCCATCATCAGGGCGTCCATGCCGCGCTGGACGATGGCCTCGGTGTGGGTATCGATGGAGCTCGTCGCCTCATCCAGGATCATGACGGGCGGATCGGCAACGGCCGCGCGGGCGATGGCGATCAGCTGTCTCTGTCCCTGGCTTAAGTTCGCGCCGTTTCCGGTCAGCATGGTGTTGTAGCCGTCCGGCAGGCGGCGGATGAAGTCGTCCGCGCCCGCAAGCCTTGCGGCGCCGATACAGTCCGCGTCAGGGGCGTCCAGATTGCCGTAGCGGATGTTTTCCATGACGGTGCCGGTGAACAGGTTGGTATCCTGCAGCACGATGCCCAGGCTTCGGCGCAGGTCGGCTTTTTTGATCTTGTTGATGTTGATGCCGTCGTAACGGATCTTTCCATCGGCAATGTCATAGAAGCGGTTGATCAGGTTGGTAATGGTCGTTTTGCCTGCGCCGGTGGAACCCACGAAGGCCACCTTCTGCCCCGGCTTCGCGTACAGGGAAACATCGTGAAGCACGATTTTCTCCGGAACGTAGCCAAAATCAACGTCGAAGAAGCGCACATCGCCCTCCAGACGGGTGTAGGTGACGGTGCCGTCGTGATGCGGGTGCTTCCAGGCCCAGATATTGGTCCTCTCCTGGCATTCCTCCAGCGTGCCGTCGGCCTTTTCCTTCGCGTTGACCAGCGTAACGTAACCCTCGTCCGTTTCCGGCTCTTCATCCAGAAGGGCGAAGATACGGTGCGCGCCCGCAAGGCCCATGACCACCATGTTGACCTGGTTGGAAACCTGGCCGATGGCGCCTGTGAACTGCCTGGTCATGTTCAGGAAGGGAACCACGATGCTGATGCTAAGCGCCATGCCGGAGATGCTCAGGTTGGGCGCTCCTGCCAGCAGCATGCTTCCGCCCACCAGAGCCACGATCACGTACATCACGTTTCCGATGTTGCCCAGAAGGGGCATCAGGATATTGGCATAGCGGTTTGCTTTTTCCGAATTCTCAAACAGCTCGTCATTGACCTTGTCAAAATCGGCCTTCGCCCCGTCTTCATGACAGAAGACCTTAACGACCTTCTGGCCGTTCATCATTTCCTCAATGAAGCCTTCCGTGCGGGCGATGGAGATCTGCTGCTGCAGGAAGTAGCGGGAGGAATGGCCGCTGACATACCGGGTGACAAAGGTCATGATGACTACGCCGCAGATCACGACCAGCGCGAGCCAGATGCTGTAATACACCATGATGGCGAAAACGCTGATCAGGGTGACGGCGGAGATCATCAGCTGCGGCAGGCTCTGGCTGATCATCTGGCGCAGCGTGTCGATATCATTGGTGTAAAAGCTCATGATATCGCCGTGGTTGTGTGTATCAAAATACCGGATGGGCAGATCCTGCATGTGGTCGAACATTTTCTGGCGCATTTTTGCCAGCGTGCCCTGCGTAATGACTGCCATCAGCTGGGTATACAGCACGTTCGCCACAAGGCTGATCGCGTACAGGATAACCAGAAGGGTCAGCAGGCTGAAAATGGTCCCGGAAGCGGAAGCCCAGTCGCCGCTCTGGTAAGTATCCTCCACCACGGCGATCGCGTTCTGCATGAACACGGAAGGAATGGAGCTCACGACCGCGTTGATGAGGATGCAGACCAGCGTGATGGGAAGAAGCACCGGATAAAAGCCGAATACGGTGCGGATCAGGCGGGGAAGGACGCCTTTGGGAGCACGTCTGCCGCGTGCGGTGGATTCGGTGGAATTATTTGCCATCCTTATCACCTCCTACTCGATTCTGAGATTTATAAAGATCACGGTAAACCTCGTTGGACGCAAGCAGCTCCTCGTGCGTGCCGATGGCGCTGATGCGGCCGCCGTTCATCAGGATGATGCGGTCCGCGTCCTGCACGCTGGCCACACGCTGGGCGATGATGATCTTGGTGGTCTCCGGAATGAATTCCCGGAAGCCCTTGCGGATCAGCGCGTCCGTACGGGTATCCACGGCGCTGGTGGAGTCGTCCAGGATGAGGATCTTGGGTTTCTTTAACAGGGCGCGGGCGATACACAGACGCTGCTTCTGGCCGCCGGAGACGTTGCTTCCGCCCTGTTCGATCCAGGTATCGTATTTGTTCGGGAACTGCTGGATGAATTCGTCGGCCTGGGAGAGGCGGCACGCCTCCTCCATCTCCTCGTCGGTGGCGTTGGGGTTGCCCCAGCGGAGGTTATCCTTGATGGTGCCGGAGAACAGCACGTTCTTCTGAAGCACCACGGCAACCTGGTTGCGCAGGGCTTCCAGGTCGTATTTGCGCACGTCCACGCCGCCCACCTTCACGCTTCCTTCCGTCACGTCATACAGACGGGGAATCAGCTGGATCAGCGAGGATTTGGAGGAACCGGTACCGCCCAGGATACCGATGACTTCTCCTGATTTTATGTGCAGGTCGATATCGGCCAGGGCCATGCGGTCCGCCTTCTGGGAATATTTGAAGCTTACGCCGTCAAAGTCGATGGAACCGTCCTTTACCTCTTTCAGGCCGCTCTCCGGGCTCTTCAGCGTGCTTTCCTCGCTCAGGACCTCCACGATACGTTCCGCGGACTCTGCGGACATGGTGATCATGCCGAATACCATGGAAAGCATCATCAGGCTCATCAGGATCTGGAAGCTGTACGCCAGCATGGAGGACATCTGTCCCACGTTCAGATCCAGGCCGCGGGTGGTGATGACGGTGTAGGAGCCGTAGGACATGACGAAGGCCATTCCGGCGTAAACGCAGATCTGCATTAAGGGGCTGTTGATGGCCATGATGCGCTCCGCCTTCGTGAAATCCTTCTGTACATTTTCCGCGGCGGCTCCGAATTTCTTCTTCTCATAGTCCTCACGCACATAGGACTTGACCACGCGCATGGCCTGGATGTTTTCCTGTACGGAATCATTCAGCGCGTCGTACTTGCGGAAAACGCGGCGGAACAGGGGCATGGCGGAACGGATCACGAAGAACAGGCCGATGCCCAGGACCGGGATGGTGAACAGGAAGATCACGGCGAGCCGTCCGCCCATGATGAAGCCCATCGTAAAGGAAAAGACCAGCATCAGCGGACAGCGGATGGCGATGCGGATGATCATCATGTAAGCCATCTGCACGTTGGTGATGTCGGTGGTCAGCCTTGTGACCAGGCTGGATACCAGGAATTTATCGATGTTTTCAAAGGAATATCCCTGGATCTTGTAAAACATATCCTTGCGCAGGTTCCGCGCGAAGCCCGCGGACGCCGTGGCGCAGGTCGCGCCTGCCGCGCCGCCGAAGACCAGGGAGATGACCGACATGGCGATCAGGACGGCTCCATACTGGGCGATGACGCTCATGGAGCAGCCTGCCTGCATCTGGCTGACCAGATTGGCGACAATAAACGGAATGATACATTCCATGATAACCTCTACCGTTACCAGCAGAGGAGTCAGGATCGAAGCCGTCTTATACTGACGAATGCTTCGTGCCAGAACTTTGATCATTGGTGACAAACCTCCTTTTTTGTTTCTGCTGTTTGGAACCCCTTCTGCTGAAGGGGCGTGTCCGGAGCAGGACCGTCCGTGCAGCCGCAGGCCTCGCGGTCCCAGTCCTCCAGATTGCGGAGCATCTGCGCCGCCATTTCCCGGAACAGGATGACCTGTCCGTCGGAAAGGCCTTTGGTGAGCTGCCGGTCGGTCTCTGCCAGACAGGCGTGGACGCTGGCGTCCAGCTCCACGGCGCGCTGTGTGGGGATCAGGCTTTTCAGGCGGGCGTCGTTGGCGACGCTTTCCTTAAGAATAATGCCGTTCCGCTCCAGAAGCTGCAGGATCCCTGTGGCCGTCGAACGGCTCAGGCCGAACGCGCTTTCGATATCGCGCTGAAAAACAGGGCCGTCCGGATAATGCTTCAGGATATAACAGATGATCCAGCTCTGGACGCCTGTGATGCCGAGATTCTGGAAGGCGGCGTCCAGCCGTGCCTTGACCTTGTGCGACAGCAGGTTGATCCATGCGCCGCAGTCCTTCTCCACGTCAATCCCCCCTTTCGGGTGAAAATACCAAATGATATTGTTAGGATGCGAACGATATCATAGCGCAGATTGAGGCACGGTGTCAAGAGGAAAAGGAGAGGTTCATCAATCTGATCCGGAAGCCGCGGCAAAAAAATGGCTTTTCCATGATTCTTTACAAGAAAATGATTGAAAAGGGGTTGTTTATAGATTAAAATAGACACAGAGTATGATAAAGGATCTGTTTTTTTCATTCAATAAACGGGAGGAAGGATGTATGGCGAAGTCGATTAAAACGATAGGAATTCTGACGAGCGGCGGCGATGCTCCGGGAATGAACGCGGCGATCCGCGCGGTGGCCAGGAAAGCGCTTTCCAACGGCGTGAAGGTGAAGGGCATCAAGAGGGGGTATCAGGGCCTTCTGAACGAAGAGATCGTGGACATGGAGGCCAGAAGCGTTTCTGACATCATCCAGAGAGGCGGTACGATCCTCGGTACGGCGCGCTGTATGGAATTCAAGACAGAGGAAGGCCAGCAGAAGGGCGCGGATATCTGTCACAAGCACGGGATCGACGGCCTGGTAGTGATCGGCGGGGACGGATCCTACATGGGAGCGCGGGCGCTTTCCAGGCATGGGATCAATACGGTGGGTATCCCCGGCACCATCGACCTCGACATCGCCTGTACGGATTATACCATCGGCTTCGATACGGCAGTCAACACTGCCATGCAGGCCATCGATAAGGTAAGGGACACCTCCTCCTCCCATGAACGCTGCAGCATCATCGAGGTTATGGGAAGGAACGCGGGATACATCGCCCTCTGGTGCGGCGTCGCCAACGGCGCGGAGGATATCCTTCTTCCCGAAAAGTATGATTATAACGAGCAGAATATCATCAATAACATCATCAGCAACCGAAAGCGCGGAAAGACCCATCATCTGATCATCAACGCGGAGGGGATCGGCCATTCCACATCCATGGCCAGAAGGATCGAGGCGGCTACCGGCGTTGAGACAAGGGCCACGATCCTGGGCTACATGCAGAGAGGAGGAAGCCCCACCTGTAAGGACCGCTATTACGCGTCCATCATGGGCTGCCTGGCGTCCGACATCCTCTGTGAAGGGAAGACGAACCGGGTGATCGGCTACCGCGGCGGCAAATTCCTTGATTTTGATATCGAGGAGGCGCTGGCGATGCAGAAGGATATCCCGGAATACGAATACAGGATCAGCAAGCTGCTTGCGCTCTGACGGACCGTGCCCGACAGTCGGGCAAAGGCATTAAGCGGCGTCAGAAAAAAGAAAAAAACCGCATTGGCGGGATCAGGAAGGCAACGGCGCGCGCGGCGCGCCGTTGTTTTTCATCGGGGAGCGCGGCGCCGCGTTCCCGGAACGGAGAACGGTATGATCACATCCCTGACAAACAACCGAGTGAAAAATGTAACGGCTCTGAACCGGAAGGCGAAGGAGAGAAGGAGCCAGGAAAAGTATGTGGCAGAGGGCGTCCGGATGTTCCTGGAAGCCCCGGAAGATGAGATTGAGGAGATCTATGTTTCCGCCGGATTTGAAGAAGGCTGCCGGATGGGCGCGCATACGGACCCGTATTCCCGCGCCTGCCTGGAAAGGCTGGAAAAGCTGACCTTTGAAAGGGTTTCGGACGAGGTGTTCTCCAGGATGTCGGATACGCAGACACCGCAGGGGATCCTCTGTGTGATGCGGAAAAAGGCCTGGAGGCCGGAGGATATCCTGGCGGGGGAAGACCCGTTCGTCATGGTGCTTGAGGATATCCAGGATCCGGGAAATCTGGGAACCATCCTGCGCACCGGGGAAGGGGCCGGGATAAACGGCGTACTCATGAGCCCGGGCTGCGCGGATATCTATAACCCGAAAACGATCCGTTCCACGATGGGAAGCATCTATCGGGTACCGTTTGCCTGCGCTGCGTCCATGGAAGAGGCGGCGGCGCTTCTTAGGGCTGCCGGGATCCGGCTGTATGCGGCACATCTGCAGGGATCTGTCGTTTATACGGAACCGGATTATACGAAGGGGACCGCTTTATTAATAGGAAACGAAGGGAACGGGCTGCGGCCGGAGACGGCAGCTCTTGCCGACTGCAGGATCCGGATCCCCATGGCGGGACAGGTGGAGTCGCTGAATGCGGCGATGGCTTCCGGGATCCTCATGTATGAGGCGGCGAGACAGAGACGGGACACAGGAAAGGAGAACTGCGGGACATGCTGGAAAACAGAAAAGTAGGATTCATCGGACTTGGGAATATGGCCTCCGCCATGATCGGAGGGATGCTGAGGCAGAAGCTGGTGGAGCCCGGGAATATCCTGGGCAACGCGAAGACGGATAAAACCAGGAAAGAAGCCCAAAGGAAATGGGGGATCCGGATCCTGGAAGAGAACGCGAGGGTGGCTGCGGAGGC
>DWUW01000224.1 GCA_019120525.1 Candidatus Eisenbergiella stercorigallinarum
GGCAGCTCAGGCTCATGTGCTGGCAGGAGTTATGCGCGCCGCGGCATCCGCCTTCACAGCCGGAGCTTCGGCGGTAAGGACATTCTTCGCAGTTCCCGCAGCAGAGCCGGTTCGGACGGCAGGAAGACGGCGAACAGGATACGGGCGGGCAGGGGCCGGGCGGGCAGGGTTTCGGCGAACAGGATACGGGCGGGCAGGGTACGGGCCTGAAGGGTTTCGGCCGGCAGGGGCTGGACGGGCAGGTATCCGGCCTGCACGGCTTCGGCGGTTTGGGTTTCGGCGGGCAGGGAGCGGGAGGAACCGGCTCCGGCCTGCGGTTGTGGTCATGGATCAGATCCAGCAGCCAGCCGAAGCTTTCGTAAAACGCTTTCGCATACAGGGAGTGCATGCAGAATTCATAGAGCTCCGGCACAAGCGCCTTGATATATTCCAGCTTATCCAGCGTATTTCTGTATTTCCCGGTCGCCTGCCGGTACAGGGCGCAGTTGCTCTGATTGACCTTCTGCACCGCGGCCTCCTGCAGGGAACCGTGGGAGAGGGGCTGCTTGCTGTGGGGTACGGTGTAATGGATGAGCACCGTGTTGCCTCGGACGGCATATTCCCGCTTTTCATAGCCAAGCTCCTGAAGGGCGGTGAGGAAGGCGTCCCGCATTTCCCGGTTCGGAAAGCGGATGCGCACGTCCATGGAAAGGGAATCCGGGGCGGAAAATTCCCCCAGCCGGAAGCCGGTCAGCCACCAGTGAAGGCCCTTTCTTTTCATCAGGACACGCCCGTTTTTCCGGAGGACAAAGCTCATGGGCAGCCGTTCGGAGTCCCGGGCGCAGGAATAAAAAGGCCCGGTAAAGCGTTCGGTGCGGATATCCTCCTGATCGGTATTGTAGATTCCCACCTCCGCTCCGGTAGTGATGCCGTACTGGCCCTTCCATAGCTCGATCATCCAGCGTTTTCCCGCGTAGGTAAAGCACACGGGCTCACAGTGCATGACCATGTTGAACAGGGAGGAGCCTTCATCATAAAGCCGGCAGTAGCCCATTTCCCGCTGCCAGCAGTCCATGAGAGAATAGAAGACATCCCCTTTTCTGTCGTAGGCAAAGCCTGCGTCCCGGATATCCCGGTTCAGCGCTTCCTGTTTGGCGGCCGGATCCGCCGTAGGCCGGAACCGGCGCGCGCGTATTTTCAGCACGAGGAAAAAAATAAGAAGTCCGACAAGGAGGACAGCGGCGATGGAGGCCAGAATGATTCCGGTCGTCGTCATGATTTTCACTCCTTTCTGCCGGTTGGCAGAATACTTTTAATGTAAAGTATGCGGATTTCGACAGGATGTGACAGGTTCCGCGGACGATGGGAAACGCCGCGGGAAAACTGTGCGTCAAAAAGACGCCGGCAAAACGGTCTGCCAGAGCATCTGATTGTCCCGGAAGCAGAAGGAAAGGCTGTTTTCTTCGTACATGGACGAGAGATACGACCGGACCGTGCTTCCGATCAGGACATACTGCTGAGCGGACATTTGAAGGCCGAAGCTGTCAAATATGTGCTTCAGCAGCGCTTCAAAGGTGACCGGCGTGCCGCACAGCTCCAGAATCTTTTCCTTAACGCCCAGGATCGCCTGGCTGTTAAGCTGCGCCAGCTTTCGGATATCTGAAGCTGCCGGCGCATGGGAGGGCACAAAGCGCGCGGCCTCCAGCGTCTGCAGATATTCCAGCGTCCGCAGCGCCTCCTGCGGGTTCCAGAGATAACCGATGCCGTATTTGGCAAGGGTTTCTTCCGAGGATACGCTGTCGGCTATGTATGCGGTCCCATCGCCTGTCTGAAACCCGACCATATCGAAGCTGTGGCCGGGCAGCGAAAGGACCGTCACGCCGCCCGGCAGAACGTCTTCTGTCAGCGGAAGCACGTCGCTTTCCTGCGCCATCAGAAATTTATGCTTCAGATCCCGGAACGGGAGGCCTCCGTAAAGGCCCGCCGGCTCCAGCGCCGGCAGGTTGGAATAAGCGCATTCCATCCCCTTCGCGTAAATTTTACACCCGGTTTTTCCCTGCAGGAAGTGATTCCCGCCGATGTGGTCCGCATGGGAATGGGTATTGAAGATCGCTTTCAGACTCCAGCCCTTCGACTCCAGGATCCGGTAAACCTTTTTCCCGGCATCCTTGTCGCTTCCGCTGTCGATCAGTACAACGTCCCGTTCGCCGGACCGGATCAGCCCGATTTTGGCCGGGCAGTCAATATAATAATCATGCTCTGACAGCTGTATTAACTCATACATTGTTTTTCCCTCTCCTGATAAAGCCGCCTGGGCTCATTTCTGTCTGTTTTCTTCCGTTCGGCTGCTGCCCGTCATGGGCCGGCCATCCGCGTTCCGTGATTTCCATAAAATCAGTCCGCAAACCGGATCACCTGCTGATTTGCGTCAACGACTGCCTCGACGCTAAAAGGAATGATGCAGTGCGGAAACGCATGTCCGATGTTGACGTTGCATACGACAGGCAGGTTCGGATCATCGATCACATCGGTCAGGATCTGCTTATATTCCTCAACATAAGCTTCATCCATCGGCTTGCCGGTCAGGATGCCTGAAATCACCTTAAAAATACCGGTTTCTTTTAAGACAGTCACCGCCTTCCTGTATTTTTCAGGAGGCATTTTTTCTTCGCTGGATTCCAGCAGAAGGATTTTCCCGGTCCAGTCAGCTGTCTTTGGAAACAATCCGTACTTTTCGCATAAAAGCGGCATATCGGCATAACGGTCCCCGTTGAAAATGTCATAAATGGAATCGATGCAGCCGCCCAGGATCTCTCCTGAGAAAACGGGCTTTCCCTGCAGCAGCTCAAAGCCGTGATCGGGATGGGATTTCCGCGGAGTGCCGACCTGTTCGATGCCAAAACCGGTTCTTTCTTCATACCAGATGTCGCTGGGCCTGATCTCTTTTATGGTCCGGGTGTTTATCAGCTCTTCAAAATAGGTTCTGGTATAGGGGAGCATGTCGTTATCCAGTTCGCAGATGTCTGCCAGAAAAGACTGCCCGTAGAAGGTTTTCATCCCCACCTTGTGGAACATGAAATGGTTGATTGTCGTATCGGAAAAGCCGAGAAATATCTGATCCGAAACCGCAGCGGCCAGTTCCCCATGCTCAAACAGATAAGGAAGCAGCCGGTAGGTATCGTCCCCGCCGATGGCGCAGAGGATCATATCGATTCCGGGATCCTTCAGGGCCTGCAGCAGATCGGCAGCGCGCTCTTCGGGATGGTTCCTGACGTATTCGATCCCCTTCAGCGCATGGGGCATGAAGGTGACATTCAGCCCCAAAGCTTCCAGTCTTTTTATCCCGATCTCCAATTCATGCTTTGCGAAATCCTCCCCGAGGATTCCGCTTGACAGACTGACAATGGCGATATTTTTTATCATAGCTTTCCCTCCATACTGCGGGCGGATGCACGCGCGAAAAATCGCGCAAAAATCAGGGCCGGGCAGAATGCCCGGCCCCATCCCTTCTACTCGTCCTTCATCTTCTCATCAAAGCGCTTTCGCACCTCGATGTAAGCCTTAATAGCCTCCACCGTCCCGTCGAAGCCCAGCCTGGAGCTGTCCAGGGAGAGGTCGTAGTTCAGGGCGTTCTTCCATTCCTGCCCGGTATAATACTTATAGTATCTGGCCCGGTAGTCGTCGGTCTTGGCGATGAGCTTTTTCACTTCGTTTTCCGGAAGGCTGTTCACCTTCATGGCCTCCCGCAGGCAGAAGTCCTCCGGCGCATGGACGAACACGCGCACCACGCCGTCCATGTCCTTCAGGATATGGTCCGCGCAGCGGCCGATGATGATGCAGGAGCCCTCCTCCGCCAGGGAGCGGATGATTTTGGCCTGATAGTTGAACAGGTTGTCGTCGCTGGTGAAGCCGGCGCTTTCCGGAGAAAGGATGCGGCTTCCCTTATACCCGCCGGAAAGCAGGGCGCGCAGGCCGTGATGCTTGAATTCATCCTGAAACAGGGTGGGATTCACGCCGCTTTCTTCTGCGGCCATGGCGATGATCTCCCGGTCATAATAGGGAATGTCCAGTTCCTTTGCCAGCATTTTCCCCACGGTCTTTCCGCCGCTGCCATACTGACGCGCGATGGTGATGATCACTTTTGACATATTTCCTCGCTTCCCGCTGCCAAAGGGCAGCACTCTTATTTCCTATTCTCCCAGGTAAGCCTTCTTGATCGCCTCGTTGTTCAGAAGGGCCTGCGCGGTGTCCTCCATCACGATGCTGCCGGTTTCCAGAACGTAGCCCCGGTCGGCGATGGAGAGGGCCTTTTTCGCGTTCTGTTCCACCAGAAGGATGGTGACGCCCTGTTTGCTGATCTTTTCGATGATGTCGAAGATCTCGGAAACCAGAAGGGGGGACAGGCCCATGGAGGGCTCGTCCAGCAGCAGCAGTCTGGGATTGGACATGAGCGCCCGGCCCATGGCCAGCATCTGCTGTTCGCCGCCGGAGAGGGTCCCCGCCACCTGCCGCCGCCGCTCTTTCAGCCGGGGGAAGTGGGCATAGACCTTTTCCATATCCGCGTCAATGTTCCCGCCGGAGCGGGTGTAGGCGCCCATCT
>DWUW01000225.1 GCA_019120525.1 Candidatus Eisenbergiella stercorigallinarum
TTCAATAGCGAGAGGGGGATTCGAACCCTCGACACTACGGGTATGAACCGTATGCTCTAGCCAACTGAGCTATCTCGCCATATATATGGGACCTATAGGGCTCGAACCTATGACCCTCTGCTTGTAAGGCAGATGCTCTCCCAGCTGAGCTAAGATCCCATGTCTCACAAGTTTCAGGTTTGTCTCACCCGCAACCTGCTCGATTAGTATACAAAAATTGGGGCAGATTGTCAACAACTTTTTTTGAAAAAAATTGAACCGAAAAAATCCCCTTCTGAAAAAGCCTGATAAAGAGGAACCGCAGCACGGCGGATCCGGGCTGCGGTTCCTCGCAGAAGAAAAGGCCGGACAGGAGTCAGGCCGCGTCTGCAGCCTGTTCTGCCCCGATGGCCCGGATCCTTCCTTCTCCGTAAGGATCCGCGTATTCGCTGCCGATGTTCCCGCCGAGATGATCGGTGATATAGTCGATCAGAAGCTGGTTGTCAAGCATGGTGCAGTCCTGAAGGAGGGGATTGTCCATAAACATATTGAAGCCGCTGCCGCCTTCCTTGATCATGTAATTATGAGAGGCTACCGTATAGGTCTTGTTCAGATCCAGCGGCGCTCCGTTTACCAGCACGCCGGTCACGCGATAAGGGCCGGAAACGCCTGCGAAGGAGCCGCTTTCATCCAGCACGACAGAGGAAGGGACGGACGCGTCGATGGTAAAGGTAAGGCCGGATACATGCTGGAAGCCTCCGTCCTCAGCAGGGTAATTCATCACGCCAAGCTCCAGGGCGTCCAGGATCTCCTGGCCGGTCGCTTCCACGAGGCACATCTCATTTCCGTAGGGATGCACATTGATGATATCCTCATAAGTGATGTCGCCCGCTTCGATATCCGCGCGGATACCGCCGCCGTTTACCATTCCGATGTCAGCGCCCATGACGACGCGGTACGCGTCCGCGACCAGATCTCCCAGATTGGTCTCTCCGCTGCGGATCCTTCTGAGACCGGTAGCAGGATCCATGGTAGTAAGCTCCACATCAGAAGTGGCGACCACCTGGTTCAAAATATCGGAAAATCCGGCTTCCAGGGCCTGGATGAAAACATCCGTTACCGGATCTTTTTCCGTATAATCCGTAACAAGGTCAGCGCTGATCTCCCCTGTGGCAGGATCAATGATCACTCTGCCGATGGCGGAAAGCTTTGTGCCGGTCTGGGCAAGCAGGACATCCTCGCCGGCGGCATTTGCAACGCTTCGTTCATAGGTTTCATGGGAATGCCCGTCGATGAATACATCGATGCCCGTGGTGTGGGAGATCACTGCTTCAGACGTATATTCCGGCGTGATCCCTTCGTTGCCCAGATGGCCGACCGCTACGACATAATCCGCGCCCTGGGCTCTGGCGGAATTGACCGCGGCCTGTACGGCGGTGTACAGAAGCAGGCCGTCCTGCCCCTGGCAGAAGCCGTAAATGAAATTCCCGTTCCCGTCCTGGAAACAGGTGGGCGTGGTCTTGGTCAGGCTTTCCGGCGTGGAGATACCCACATAGGCCACCTGTACGCCGCCGTAGTCCTGCAGCAGATACGCGTCAAGCACCGGGGTTCCGGTGGCAAGATCACAGAAATTGCAGGAAAGGTAGGGAAAATCCGCCCGGCTGTCCGCCAGTGACAGAAAGTTTTCCATCCCGTAATCAAATTCGTGATTCCCGGGGACAGCCAGGTCATAGCCTGTCTGGTTCATGATATCCACGACGAACGCCCCGTCGCTGAGCGTTCCAAGCGCGCCGCCCTGGATGGCGTCGCCCGCGTCAAGAAGCGTGACGCGGCCATCTCCGTACTGCGCTTCCATTTCCGCTTTATACGCGGCAAGCCCTGCGTAGCCGATGGTATCGTCTATTCCGCAGTGAACGTCGTTGGTATGCAGGATGACGATAGGAGAGGTATCCGCCGCGGCATCTGTGACGGCCGGAGCCGCGGATACGGAAGCGGAGAGTGAGACGGACAGCATAAAGCTTATGAGTATGCCTGTCATTTTCCGGTATTTCATAAAAGAAGTCCTCCATTCCCCGGGAGGCGTAGGTTGGCTCCCGGCTATGAAAATAATTATATAGAAGCTGTCCGCCTGAAACAAGCGGGAGAAGGCAAACGGCAGAAAAAGCCGTCCGTCGGTTTTCCTGTGATTGCGGGAAGGCTCTTCCTGGTGTATGATAGGACAGAGAACCGGAAAAAAAGAGAGAAGGAGTATGGAGATTGTTATGAGAATCGGAATGGGATATGATGTACACCGCCTTGTGAAGGATCGGAAACTGATCATGGGAGGAGTGGAAATCCCGTATGAGAAAGGGCTGCTTGGACATTCGGACGCGGACGTGCTCCTGCATGCGGTGATGGATGCGCTTTTGGGGGCCGCGGCGCTGGGAGATATCGGAAAACATTTTCCGGATACGGATCCGGCCTATGAAGGGATCAGCAGCCTGAAGCTTCTGGAAAAGGTGGGAAGGCTGCTGGAGGAACATTGTTTCCTGATCGAAAATATCGATGCCACCATCATTGCCCAGGCGCCGAAGATGCGGCCGCATATTGATGCCATGAGGAAAAACATCGCGGACGCGCTTGGGATCGATATCAGCCAGGTAAATGTGAAGGCGACGACAGAGGAAGGGCTTGGATTTACCGGGAGCGGGGAAGGGATCTCCTCCCAGGCGATCTGCCTTCTGAATACGCCGTATGGCCTGTATGCGAAAGAGGTGGATCCGGATCTGGCCGGCTGCCAGGGCTGCAAAGGCTGTCCGCGGCAGGAGGGCTGACCTCTGGTTCTCCGAAGGGCAGGCCGGAAGCCAGGTGCCATATATGATACGGATTCCGGGATTTTGAAAGAGATCATCCGGACTGGGATTGACGGATCCCCGGAAGGATGGTATGATGCATAGCATAACAGAACGGCCGCCGGTATCTGCGGCGGCTGTGCTGTTCAGCAATTTCTTTTTCTGTAGTTTTCAGAAGCGGGCCATAGCGGCCTGTCTGTTTTCCAGTTGTTTTTCTGTAGCTTTTCCCAATTGTTTTTCTGTTAGTTTATCTTTTGTCCTTATTTATTGTCATGAGATCCATGTCTGCGCGTGAGGAAGGCGACGGGGATGTAAACACCGCCGATTTCACGTCTTTTCAGGCCATTTCGGCCAAAACTCATCAAGTCCGGGGGGCTTTTCCGTAAGGAAGGGCTGAAATAAAGCGATTCAAAAGAAAGGAGGGAACCCGAAGAAAATATTGTTCAGAAACCGTTAAATGATCAAAAAAGGATGGTGCAAACATAGTGAAAAAAGAAGATACGGCAAAAAACGGGAAGGATAAGAAGATCCTTGCGGGGATCGCGGCATTCCTTCTTTTGGTAGCGGTGATCCTCTGCGTAGCCGCGGTGAGACAGAATACGGGACAAAGAGGCAGAGGGATGGCCTCCATGCTGACGGAAAGGCTGGAAAATTCCGGATTTTCCTATCTGCCGGGAGACCATGGGGAACTGGAACGCGCGGCGGAGGCAGCGGTGGAATTCCTGGATGAAATGGTAAGTACAGGCGCAGACCGCCAGGAGATGGTGGAACGGCTGCAGGGATATCTGGCCGGCCTTGGCTGGGAACTGACGGACGAGGAAGCGGCGGCGCTGGCGGAATGGCTGGTGGACATATATCTGGAAGAATATGAGTCCGTATACGGCAGGCCTTCGGGAGTCAGCGGGGCAGCGGAGGAGATTTCCGATACATTCCTGGAAGAGATGCGTACGGATCTAGAAAGCATTTCGGAATATCTGACGCAGCTGGACGAATCGGTGACCAACAACAGGAAGGAACTGATCAGCCTCACGGAAAGCCAGAACGGCAGCTATGAAGAACTGTCGGAATATCTGGAAAGCCTGAAGGGAACGGTTGCCACGATCCGGTCCGAACTCACCCAATACCGGAACAGCCAGTCGGAGCAGCAGATGATTTCCGCGCAGGAATTTACCGACGTGAAGACCAGGATAGACGGGATTTCCCAGACGGTCCTGGAGCTGGAAGAACGCCTGAAGGAAAGCATTACCTATACGGATGGGAACAATGCGGGAAGATATGAGGCGCTGAAGGGAGAGCTTGACAGCCTTTCCTCAGATCTGCGGAATAAGACGGACGGGCTGAACGAGAGGCTTTCTTCCATGCTGGCAGAGCTGAAGGCGGATGAAAAGAACGCCCAAAAAGAACTTTCCGGGCGGCTGGAGGAATCCAAGAAGGAGCTTTCCGGGCAGCTGGAGGAATCCAAGAAGGAACTTTCCGGACAGCTGGAGGAATCCAAGAAGGAGCTTTCCGGACAGCTGGAGGAATCCAAGAAAGAGCTTTCCGGACAGCTGGAGCAGTCGAGGACGGAACTTATCGCATTGCTGGAACAGTCGCAGGAGGCGCTTTCCACGCTTCTGGAGCAGTCGCAGAGTGGGCTGACGGCCCTGCTGAATGAAATGGAGACCGCGAATCAGCAGCGGTTTGAAAAAGCGGAAGCACAAAACAGCAGCCGGAATGAACAGACCAACAAAAATATCAATGAAAAGGTGAGCCTGCTTTCCGGGAAGCTGGATCAGGTACAGGCTGACATCGCGGCCGCGCAGAGCGGAGTAGGACAGCTTCTCGCGGATATGGACGCTTCCGACAGCCTGCGCATGGAAGAAATCATGAAAAACTTTTCCGGGATCAGCGAATCCCTGACGCAGATCAATGCGCAGATGGATACCGCCCATGGAGAACTGAAGGTACTGATTGAAACGGTCAGGACCGAGGCGGGGGAGGATCAGGAAGAGCTTCTGGGAGCGCTTGGCCGGATCGACGCTTCTTTTACGGAGCAGGCCAGCCAGAATTATGACGCGTTGGTGCAGTCCCTGGCTTCCCATACGGAAACAATGAAGACGCAGCTGGAAGAGATGAACAACAGCCTTACGCAGAATACGGCACAGATTTCAGAGAAGCTGAGCGACAGCAATACGCAGATCCTGGAAAAGCTTACAGAAATGGGGAACAATTCGGAGATTCTGGAAAAGCTTACGGAGATGGGGAACAATTCGGAAATCCTGGAAAAGCTCGCGGAGATGGGAAACAATACGGAGATCCTGCAGAAGCTTACGGAAATGGAGAGCAATACGAACGCGATGCTTAACGGCCTTTCCGGCGATGTCCAGTCGGTTTTTCAGCGTGTGAGTAATGGCAAAAAGCTTCTTGCATCCGCATTGCTCACAAAGAACGTCGTAATCGACGAGGATGCAGCCTTTCAGGAAATCTATGACGCTATCATGAGTATCAGTCAGGAAACGGTGATCGGTGTGGATCGGATTCCGGGAACCATCACCTATGATTACCACCATCATACAGGCAGCCCGGAAAGCGGAGGAGGATGCTATACATTAAAATCATATCACAAGCACACCGCGGATTGCTATGAAACCTGTACCTATCGGGAAACCGGCTGTCTGGACGCGGTAGAGCAGAATGACGGCCAGATCAGATGTACTTACCTGGTCAAACACAGTATCTGCACAAATGGCGAGGACCAGGAACGCAGCCGTTGGCATGTCAATGACGGCGAACATCATGTGACCGAAGAACTCAGAGGAACCCATCTGGTCGTTGTATGCGGAAAGGAAGAAGGGGCATTTGAAGGATACGCGCCCTCCTGCGGACTGCAGGAAGGACAGATTATGGGCGCGCATATCACCTATGACGCGGATGCCGTATCGCAGGCTGCCAGGACTTATCAGAAGCAGGTACAGCAGAACGGATTTTCTCCGGAAGAGGTGGAAAAAATGCTCAACGAGCAGAGGCAGACGATCCTGATGACAAGTCGTCCGGCGAAAGCGGAAAGGGAAGAACCGGAAACGGAGGAAATCCCTGAAGCGGAAACCCTGCCGGAAACGGAGACAGAATTAGAATCGGAAGCGGATTCGGAAACGAAACCGGAAGATGAAACTGAGACGGAAGATCCGGATATGGAACCGCAGCCGGAAACGGAGCCGGGAACGGAACCGCAGCCGGAATCCGGAACAGAGCCGGAATCGGAGGCAAAACCGGGTACGGAGGACGGATCGAAGCCGGAGCCAGGATCAGGACAGGAATCCCCACAGGAACCGGAAACAACACAGGAACCGGAATCGGGATCAGAGCCGCAGCCGGAAGCGGGAACAGAGGCGAAGCCAGAGCCACAGCCGGAAATGGGTACAGAAGCAGAGGCAGATCCAGAGCCAGAAGCGGGAGCGGATATGGAGCCACAGCCGGATCCAGAGCCGGGACCACAGCCGGAAGCAGGTACGGAACCGGAGCCGGAGCCACAGCCGGAAGCAGGTACAGAAGCGGGGCCGGAGCCACAGCCGGGAGCGGATACAGAACCGGATGCGGAGCCGCAGCCAGAACCAGAACCGCAGGCAGAAGCGGTATCGGAACCGGAATCACAGCCGGAATCAGAACCTGCGGCTTAAGCCGGGAGGAAAGCCGTTTCCGGGACGGGGGAACAGGCAGTCCCGGAAACGGAATCAGAAAGAGAAGGTTTTCCCACCGGCGGCTTCGTTTCCGGCCGCGGGGCATTTACCAGCTCCAGAGCGTGCCGGCGATACCGTCGGCAATGGCTCTGGCCGTGGCGTCAAACTGAGCGTCAAGCAGCGCGTTGTCCTTGTCGTTGTTGATAAAACCAACCTCTACGAGGACGGCGGGCATTTCGCTTCGGCGCAGGACGACCAGATTGGGACGGGCATTCACCCCCAGATTCCGGTAGCCGATCCTTTCCAGCTGGCGGTTGATGTTTGTCGCGATGGTGCCGGCAGGGAGCCATTCGTTGTAGACCAGGCTTTCCACACCCGAGTATTGATTGGGATATGGGCTGGAATTGCGGTGTATGGAAATGAAGATATCGGCGCCGGAGGCATTGCCCTTTGCCGCTTTCTGGTAGGGAGATTCATAGATATCCTCAGTCCGGGAATAGACGACACGGAAACCGTAGCTTTCCAGTATCCCGCCGACGGAAAGAGTGAGGGCCAGCGTATCGTCCTTTTCCTGCCTGCCGTAAACGGCGCCCGGATCAGAGCCGCCGTGCCCGGCGTCGAGAAAGATGGTATAGATATAGTCTGCCATAGTGAATCCGCCTGTGTGAGACTCTTCCTTTTATATATAACTTATGTGGATGGGAAGGAGGCGGTTACCGAAAACGGCAGAAAAAGGGCAAATCTGTGTCTCTTCCGGAATATATATGTTTTGAAAGAGGAAACGGAGTATCGTTTCCGGGGACAGGAGGGAAAACGGATTTGGAAAGACAGAACGGGAAAGAGAAAGGATACGCGGATATTTTTTTCCTGCTGAAATGCCTGTTGTTATCCTATGTGCTTACAGCGGCCTGGCTGGTGCTCCTTTCGCTGCTTTTATATAAGCTGCGTTTGCCGGAACAGATCGTATCGGCCGCTGTGGCCGTTATTTACGCGGCAGCGGTGTTTCCGGCAGGCTTCCTGGCAGGCAGAAGGATGAAAAACCGGAAATTCCTGTGGGGCGCGGCAGTCGGACTGGCCTTTTTTGGGGTCATGGTACTGATCTCCCTTGCGGTAAATCACGGCATAAAGGGGATAGATACCCGCTTTTTCTCCACTCTGGTCCTTTGCACGGCCGGAGGGATGCTGGGAGGAATGCTGAGCTGAAGAACCGGATGCGGTTCCAGTCCTGCCGAAGGCGGAACCGGGAGGTGAAAATTTTTGTCAAAAATACTTTTCTGCCGGAAAAATGTATGCTATACTTACTGAGATAATGGCACAGTAAGGAGGCGATTGTATGAAGCACATTAAGACACTGAGCACGAGAGACCTGAAGGAATCCATGAAGAAGGGCGGATGCGGAGAATGCCAGACGTCCTGTCAGTCTGCATGCAAGACTTCCTGCACGGTGGGCAATCAGAGCTGCGAGAAGATGAAATAAGCAGCCTGAAGGGAACAACCGAAGACGGTACGTATAAGCAGCGATGGAATGTCGCTGCTTATTATTGTCCAAAGGGTAATTGCGGAGAAAGGAAAGAATTCAGTGATACATCAGTACAGAAATAACGGCTACAACATCGTAATGGATGTGAACAGCGGAAGCGTACATGTTGTGGACGATTGTGTTTATGAGATCCTGCCGGAGGCGGAGAAGCTGTATGGAGAAGGCGTCAGGGAAAAGCAGGAGATGCTGGCAGGCGTGAAGAAAGGGCTTCAGGAAACGGGAGCTGTCAGCTCCTTCGGGGAGCAGGAGCTTTCTGAAGCCGTGGATGAGATCCTGGAGCTGGCGGAAGCGCAGCAGCTTTTTACGGAGGATATTTACGAGAAATACATAGGAGATTTTAAAAACCGTCAGACAGTGGTAAAGGCTCTGTGCCTGCACGTGGCTCATGACTGCAACCTGGCCTGCCGGTACTGCTTCGCGGAAGAAGGAGAATATCACGGAAGGCGCGCCATCATGAGCTACGAGGTTGGAAAGAAGGCGCTGGATTTCCTGGTGGCTTCGTCCGGAAACCGGGTGAACCTGGAGGTGGATTTCTTCGGAGGGGAGCCTCTGATGAACTGGCAGGTGGTGAAGGATCTTGTGGCCTACGGCAGGAGTCTGGAGGAGCCAAACCATAAGAAATTCCGCTTTACGCTGACCACCAACGGCGTGCTTTTAAACGACGAGATCCAGGAATTCCTGAATCGGGAAATGGCGAACGTGGTGCTCAGCATCGACGGGCGCAGGGAGGTGAACGACCGGATGCGTCCGCATCGGGGCGGACAGGGAAGCTATGACGAGAGCGTTCCCAAATTTCAGAAGCTGGCGGACAGCAGAGGACAGTTCAATTATTATGCTCGCGGCACGTTCACCCATTATAACCTGGACTTCGCGGAGGATGTGAAGCATCTGGCGGATCTTGGCTTTGAGCAGCTTTCCGTGGAGCCGGTGGTGGCGGATGAGAAGGAGCCCTACGCGATCCGTAGAGAGGATGTGCCGGCGATCCTGGAGGAGTACGACAGGCTGGCGGTGGAGCTGATCCGGCGTCATAAGGAAGGGAAGGGAGTCAATTTCTTCCATTATATGATCGATCTGAGCGGCGGCCCCTGCGTGGCGAAAAGGCTGTCCGGCTGTGGATCGGGAACGGAGTATCTGGCGGTGACGCCCTGGGGAGATCTGTACCCCTGCCACCAGTTTGTGGGCCAGGAGGAGTTCCTGATGGGAAACGTGGACGAAGGGATCACCAGAGAGGACATCCGGGACAGATTTAAGAGCTGCAACGTTTATACCAAAGAGAAATGTAAGGACTGCTTTGCCAAATTTTACTGCAGCGGCGGCTGCGCGGCAAACGCCTGGAATTTTTCCGGAGATATCAACGGCTGCTATGAGATCGGCTGCGAGCTGCAGAGAAAGCGCGTCGAATGCGCGATCATGATGAAGGCGGCGCTGGCTGAGGAAGAACCTGAAGCGGAGAACTAAAGGAGTAAGGAAATGAACAGGAAAGAAAGCATACTGACGCTCATCGTGTTTTTTGTCCTGCTGGCCGGACTGGGCTATGTGTCCGTCTTCGGCGTGGGAGCGGACCGTTCCGGTTCCGCCTCCAGCATCAAGCAGGGACTCGATCTGGCGGGCGGCGTGAGCATCACCTATCAGGTGGTGGGAGACGAGGAGCCGGACAGCGCGGATATGAGCGATACCATTTACAAGCTGCAGCAGCGTGTGGAAGCCTATTCCACCGAAGCGCAGGTCTACCAGGAGGGTTCTGACCGGATTAACATCGAGATCCCCGGCGTGTCGGACGCCAACGCGGTGCTGGAGGAGCTGGGCAGACCCGGCTCTCTGATCTTCCAGGATTCCGCCGGAAACACGGTGCTGGACGGAACGGATATCGCGGACGCGCAGGCGGGCTATCAGACCGACTCCATGGGAAATCAGACCCCGGTGGTCCAGCTGACCATGACGGAGGAGGGAACGCAGAAGTTCGCTGAGGCCACCGAGGCGGCGGCGCCCACGCACGATATCATCTACATCATCTATGACGGCCAGGTGGTCAGCTCCCCGGCGGTAAACGATCCCATCACGGACGGCCAGGCGGTGATCACGGGCATGGCTTCCTTTGAGGAAGCGCAGAACCTGGCTTCCACCATCCGTATCGGCGGACTGAGCCTGGAGCTGGAGGAGCTTCGTTCCAACGTGGTAGGCGCGCAGCTGGGAAGCGAGGCGATTGAAAAGAGCCTGCTCGCCGGAGCTATCGGCATGGCGATCGTCATGATCTTCATGATCGCGGTGTACTGGGTCCCCGGTCTGGCAAGCGCTCTCGCTCTGGGGCTGTACGTGGAGCTCATGGTGCTCCTTCTGTACGGCTTTGACATCACCCTGACCCTTCCCGGCGTGGCCGGCATTATCCTGTCCATCGGCATGGCCGTGGACGCGAACGTGATCATCTTCGCCCGGATCCGGGAAGAGATCGCTTCCGGAAAAACGGTGAAGGCGGCCATGAAGATCGGCTTCCAGAAGGCCCTGTCCGCCATCATCGACGGCAATGTGACCACTCTGATCGCAGCCGCCGTTCTTGGCTTTCTTGGCTCCGGAACGGTGCGCGGCTTCGCCCAGACGCTGGCCCTCGGTATCGTGGTTTCCATGTTTACGGCCCTGTTTGTGACCAGGAGCCTGATGAACGCCTTTTACGGGCTGGGAATCCATGATGAGAAGTTTTACGGCCGGACGAAGGAAAGAAAGACCATCCGGTTCGTTTCCAAAAAGCCGATCTTCTTTACGGCTTCCATCGCGGTGATCGCGGCCGGGTTTATTTTCATGGGCATGTATCAGGCCCGCACCGGACAGGCGCTCAACTACAGCCTGGAATTCGTAGGCGGCACCTCCACCAGCGTGACCTTTCACGAGGATATGAGCATCGAAGAGCTGGATGCGCAGGTGGTTCCGCTGATCGAGGAGATCACCGGGGACGGCAATGTGCAGACCCAGAAGGTGGAGGGAAGCACTCAGGTGATCTTCAAGACCAGGACGCTGGACGCGGAGGAAAGAGAAGAGATGAACCAGATGCTGGCGGACAGCTTCGGCGTGGACGCTTCCACGACCACGGCGGAATCCATCAGCTCCACCATCAGCGGAGAGACCAGACAGGAGGCGTTCATCGCCGTGCTGGTTTCCGCGTTCTTCATGCTGATCTACGTCTGGTTCCGGTTCAAGGATGTGCGGTTCGGCGCAAGCGCGGTGGCGGCACTGATCCACGATGTGCTTGTGGTCGTCGCCTTCTACGCGGCGGTCCGGGTTCCCGTGGGAAGCACCTTCATCGCCTGCATCCTGACCATTGTGGGTTATTCCATCAATGCCACCATCGTGATCTTCGACCGGATCCGTGAAAATCTGCGGTCAGAGGGAAGCGAGGAGCTTCCGGAGCTGGTGGACCGCAGCATCACCCAGACGCTGTCCAGAAGCATTTTCACCTCCCTGACTACCTTTATCATGGTGGCGGTGCTGTATGCGATCGGCGTCAGCTCCATCCGGGAATTTGCCCTGCCGCTGATGATCGGCATCGCCTGCGGCACCTATTCCTCCGTATGCATCACCGGAGCGCTCTGGCTAGTGCTGAGAAAGATCGGCGGGAAGAACAAAGAACAGAGTACAGCGAAGCCGGCAAAAAAGGCAAAGGCCTGACGGCAGGCCGGCGGCCGGATAAGATAATATAGAGAAAAAAGGGCGTTCTGGCGGGAACGGCAACAGCGGACCGTCAGAGCGCCCTCCGACTTTTACGGGAAGAAGGACGCGGAAAATGGCAAAATGGTTTGTGGCCGCAAAAAAAGCGGATTTCAATAGAATCGCGGAAATGTTCGGCATCAGCCCTGTGACGGCGAGGATCCTGAGAAACCGGGGGCTGACGAAGGATGAGGAATTCCGGAAATTCCTGTACGGGACGAAGGAGGACATGTATCCTCCGGAGCTGCTTTTGAACATGGAAGCGGCGGCGGAGCTTCTTGCCGCGAAGCTTCGGGAAAAAAAGAAGATCCGCGTGATCGGGGACTATGATGCGGACGGGGTCTGCTCCGCCTGCATCCTGCATCAGGGACTAAAGGCGGCGGGGGCGGACGCGGATACGGCGATCCCGGACCGGATGAAGGACGGCTACGGGCTGAACGAGCATCTGGTGCTGGACGCATATGAGGCGGGAGTCGATACCATCCTCACCTGCGACAACGGGATCGCGGCTTCCGGAGAGATCGCCCTCGCGAAGGAAAAGGGCATGACCGTTATCGTGACGGATCATCATGAGGTGCCCTATGAGGAGACGGAAGACGGACGGCGTTGGCTGCTTCCGCCTGCGGACGCGGTGGTGGATCCGAAGCAGGAAGGGGATCCCTGCCCTTTTAAAGGCATCTGCGGCGCTGTGGTCGCCTACAAGCTGATCTGCTGCCTGTACGGAAAGCTGGGGATCCTGGAAGCAAAAGGGGATTTTCTGGACGGCCTTCTGGAGCTGGCGGCCTTTGCCACGGTCTGCGACGTGATGGAGCTTCTGGATGAAAACAGGATCATCGTCCGCTTCGGCCTTTCCCACATGAAGCATACCAGAAACGCTGGGCTTCGCGCGCTGATGGAGGTGAACGGCATCGAGCCGGACAAGCTGACCTCCTATACCATCGGTTTTGTCTTGGGTCCCTGCGTCAACGCCACGGGACGGCTGGACACGGCGGTTCGGGCGCTGCGGCTTCTGGAGGAAACCGACCGGGCGGAGGCGGTGCGCATCGCTTCGGAGCTGAAGGCCCTGAACGACAGCCGCAAGGACATGACCGAGGAATATGTGAAAAAGGCCGTGGCTCAGGTGGAGGAAGAAGGACTGGAAAAGGACCGGGTGCTGGTCATTTTTCTGCCGGACTGCCACGAGAGCCTGGCCGGGATCATCGCCGGACGGGTGCGGGAAAAATATTATAAGCCCGTTTTCGTCCTGACCTGCGCCGAGGACGGCGTGAAGGGCAGCGGCCGCTCCATCGAGACCTACCACATGTTTGAGGAAATGACGAAGATCCGCGACATCTTTACCCGATACGGCGGCCATAAGATGGCCGCCGGCCTGTCCATCCGAAGCGGCGACACGGAGCTTTTCCGCAGACGGATCAACCAGGTCTGCACGCTGACACCCCAGGATCTGGAGGAGCGGATCCATATCGACGTACCCATGCCGGTTTCCTATATCACCCGTTCTCTGGTGGACGAGCTGGACCGGCTGGAGCCCTTCGGAAACGGAAATCCCAGGCCCCTGTTCGCTCAGAAGGATCTGCTGTTTCTTTCTGCGAGAGTCCTCGGAAAAAACGGGAACGCGGTGCGTTTTACGGTGCAGGACGACGCGGGAGGCCGCTGGGAGATGATGGCCTTCGGCGATCCTTCGCCGATGAACGCTTATCTGGAAGAAAAATTCGGGAGCGATGCGGTGCAAAAGCTGTACGGGACAGGATTTCCCGGAACAGCCTTCTCCGGCCGTGTTCCGGCCGGATCTGCGGCCGGGCAGACGCATGCGGACCGTCAGACAGCCGCTGCCGGGCAGGTGCATGCGAACCGTCAGGCGGCCGGGCAGACGCAGATCCGGCTGTCCGTGACCTATTATCCTTCCGTCAATACCTGGAAGGGGGAATCCAGACTCCAGCTGGTGATGAGGCAGTATCAGTGAAAGAGCGGACGGCGGCGGAGCTTTCTTTGCACAGGAAGGCCGAACTGTAGTTCCGGACAGGATTTGCAGTTGCCGATCCCTCCTGTATTATGATACTATATGGTCAGGAAAAAGGTCCGAAACCGCAGGCAGACAGGCTGTCCGCGGCTTCGGCGGAAACAGAGGCACATATGATACTGACAGTGACATTGAATCCGGCAGTGGACAAGACTTATCAGACGGGAGAGCTTTTCTGCGGAAGGGTGAACCGGATGCGTTCCATGACCAATATCGCGGGCGGAAAGGGGATCA
>DWUW01000226.1 GCA_019120525.1 Candidatus Eisenbergiella stercorigallinarum
GTATTGTACAGGAAATAACACTCCTGTATCGCTATGCAATATTTGTAATATCGGGAAGGATGTGAAAAAATATGATGTATCCATTTTTAACACTGAACGATGATACGGAAATCACCCATTCCGAGATGAAACCCAACGGACAGGTAAAGGTTTATATCGAAACACCTGATGCTGTTGACGGCTTTCATCATGCGGTCTGCTATCTCCCGGGATACACCTGGGCAGAAATAAGCGGTTATTCCGAGACCGAGATGAATTATTTTAAACAGTTGATCAGAGACAATGCTCATCTGATTCTGGAATTCGCTCAGGAAGGGGGGATCCTGAATGCCTCAAATTTTTAGAATCGGACCTTATATTGTATACTTCTGGTCAAATGAAAGCGATCCTCTGGAGCCTGTACATGTCCATATAGCTGAAGGGCGCGCAACCGCAAACGCGACAAAAATATGGATCACCAGCTCAGGAAAAGCGTTATTGTGCAATAATACCTCAAAAATTCCTGACAGAATGCTCAGGAGAATGATGCGGCTGATTGAAGCGAACAGCAGTCTCATTCTCCAGAAGTGGTATTCCCAGTTTGGGGAAATCCGATATTACTGTTGAAAGAATTTTCAGGCCTTCATACCTCTCCAGCCTCACCCCTTCCCGGCAGACAGCCATTTTTAAAAAACCAGGCGACGGTCTGGGAACGGGAGCTGAAGGTTTCTGTTTTCAGCATTTCTCCGATCTGTTCTCTGGTATAAAAATCAGCGGAAATTTCCTCATTTTCAGAAAGGCGGGAGCCGCAGGAGCTGCCGGAACAGGCTGGCTTTGCACAGGCCGGTTCTGCACAGGCTGCTCCCGCAGGGGCCGCACCCGCTGGAACCGTGCGGGGATTGCCCTCGGCCTCCAGAAACACCAGCCAGGTGGCCGTATCGGAAAAGCCCACCGCCGAATAGGACGGGGGAAGGATGTCGATAAAACGGGCCACGCGAAGGCCGGTTTCCTCATACAGCTCTCTTCTGGCACAGTCCTCCACGCTCTCGCCCTCCTCCAGCATGCCGGCGCAGAGGTTGTAGATGGTTCGGTTGATGCTCATGCGAAATTCCTTCAGAAGGAGGAGCCTGTCGTCCTTCCATGCGACGATGGTGACGCCGCTTACGCGGGCGCCGATTTCGGAAGGGCCGTTCAGAGCATTGCGGCTTACCATTTCAAAGGTCTTTTTCCGGCCTGCCCGGTTTTCATAAGTCAGCTCGTAGCCGTGCAGCCAGGTTCCGTCATACTGTTTTTTCATGGAAAGCAGCTTCATGGTTCTCCTTTCCGGCAGCCGCAGAAAACTCCGACAGCTGTTCATAGATGCTGCGCCTTACCTTTTTCCGGGTGATCTCCACCAGGCCGAGGGGGGTCATGTCAACCACGGCCGTTTTGACGGGATCCTTTTTCAGCTCGGAGGAAAGAAGCTGAAGCAGCTCCTTCTCATCCTCCTTTTTCTCCATGCTGATGAAATCCACGAGGATGATGCCGGACAGGTTGCGCAAGCGCAGCTGTCTCGCAATCTCCAGGGCGGCCTCCCGGTTGATCAGGCGGAAGGTGTCGCGCGTGCCTTTTTTGCCTGTGTATTTTCCGGAATTGACGTCGATGACCGTGAGCGCCTCCGTGGGTTCGATGACCAGATAGCCGCCGCTTTTCAGCCAGACCCGTTTGCCGTAGGCTTCCCGGATCTTCGCGGGAAGACCGTAGAGATTCCGGAGGGAGACGGCGCTGTCCTGATACAGGCGCAGGGCGGAAAGGGCCTGCGGACAGGAACGTTCCAGGAAGGCGCGGATCTCTTCATACAGGGCAGGATCGTCGGTGAGGATCTCTTCATACTGCTCCTGCGGCGTATCCCGGATCTCGGTGAGATACCCGCTCTCCGGCCGGTACAGACAGCTGTAGCAGGTCCTCGTGCCCGCATTCTGCCACAGCGCTGAGGCCTGTCGGATGAGGGCCTGTGCTTCCCGGATCAGGGGCGCCAGGTCATCCGCAGCCGGTTTTTCCGTGTTTGCGGGCAGGGGCGCTCCGGCGCTGTGGACGCTCTGTCCGGCGTCGTCATACAAGGGAACGCTTTCATTGTGTACAGGCGTTTTGGAATCCTCCTGCATGAGCGCCCCCGCGTTGGTCCGCACGATCAGGCTGCAGCCCTGTGCGGTCAGCGTCTCTTCCCGGATATCCGCCGCGGCAAGGGCTTCTGTGATCTGCTGCCTTGCTTTATCGGAAAGCTTTCCGGAAAACTGCAGGCGGCCGCTCTCCTTTCCCGGAAAGACCACCGCGTAGCGGCCCGCAAGAGAGATCTCCGTGGTGAGCACCGGTTCCTTGGTTTTCACCGCTTCCCGGCCCACCTGCACCAGCAGCTCGTCCCCGGCGAGGATCCGCCCGTCCGCCTTCCGGTTGAGGATCCGGGCGGATGCCATATGGGAAAGGGGAAGAAAGGCGCGCTGGCCCTTCGTCAGCTCCACAAAGGCGGCGTTGATGTTTTTTGCCACATTCATCACCTTGCCCACGTAGATGCTGTTCAGCCGCGCGGCCGGCGTGCCGGGGGATTTTGCGCCCTCCCGGGCCGCCGGGCCGCCGGAGGAGGGCGAAGCCGAACCGGCGCTTCCTTCGTTCTCCGTTTCGTCCGGCCAGACGGAAAGCGCGGTGAGCCGTCCGCTGGAAAGCAGAAGGGACAGGATCCGGTTCCTTTCTTTCAGAAGGATCAGAACCGATTTTGTTTTTTTCGGAAGGGAAACCTTCGGAACGGAAACTTCTCTGCCCATGCTCAGAACGCCTCCCCCACGTCGCCCAGGGAGATCAGCTTCCCGTCCGCCGTGCGGGTAAAGGTTTCCAGCCGGGTAAACTGCACCGTCCAGAAGGGCGGCGTTTCCTTTCCCGCAAAGGAAAGCAGCGCGTCAAGTAGGGCGTAAGGCTTGATGTTTCCCGCGCTGCTGGCATCCACGAGAAATTCCAGAACCCCTTCATGAACGGAAAGAGAGAAAATGCCGGGACGGATGTCCATCCGGGAGACGCCTTTTTTCGTTTCCTTTGTGATAAAAATCTGTTCCTGTGCCAGAAAAGCGGGGATCACAGGCTTCAGGCAGGAAAAATCCGAAAGGGAAACGCCTGCCTGCCGGACGGATTCGTCCTGCTTCATGGCTGCGGTATAGGACGCCGCGGCCACGCTGGCCATGGCGTTTCCGGCGTTGTCCGGAAGGCGGACGATCCGCAGGATTTCGATCCCCTCCACGCAGGCGGCGTTCAGCCGCTCCTTCATCTCCTGCGCGTTCATGGGATTTTTCATGGGTTCGTTGACCTGAATATCCAGGTATTCCCCCCTGCTCTCCACCCCAAGGCCCAGAGGGGAAGCAAAGCTCATGATCTGGTGCGGGCTGAAGCCCGAGGAATAGGCAATATCGATCCCCGCCCGGCGGATGGCCTTCTGGAAAAACCGCATCACGTCCAGATGGCCGATGAACCGCAGCGGGCCATATTTGGAAAACTGTATCCGAAGCTTCATGTTATCTCCGTTCCGCCGCCGCAGGGCGGCATTTTTATTTATGGAAGAATGGCTTCCGTCTGATGACGGGCCGCGTATTCCAGAAGCGTCTGGGCGGAGCCGTCTTCGATCACGCCGTCGGCGTTTCGTTTTTCATAGCAGATGCCGCCGCCGAACCTTGCCGCCCCGCAGCCCTGGCACTGCTGCTTGCAGTTGGGGGTGACGGTTTCCGCAAGCGCCCGCTGCCATTCTCTCTTTAAAAATTCCTTCGTTACGCCGCAGTCCAGAAAATCCCAGGGGAATATCTCGTCGAGGGAGCGTTCTCTGGTGGTATAAAAGCCCACATCCAGGCCGCAGGCCGCAAAGCAGTCCATCCAGACATCCTTATGGAAATACTCTCCCCAGGAATCATAGATGCAGCCCCGTTCATAGGCCATGCGGATGACCCGCGCCAGCCTGCGGTCGCCTCGTGCGAATACGCCCTCCAGCACGCTCACGTCCGCCTCGTGCCAGTTGTATTTGATCCGTTTTTGATTCAGCTGCTCATGGACCACCTGTCTGGTGAGCCTCGCCTTGTCCAGAAATTCCTCTTCTGTGTTCATGGCCGCCCACTGGAAGGGAGTGAAGGGCTTGGGAATGAAAAAGGAGGTGCTGGCCACGATCTGGATCTGGCCGGTACGCTTCTCCTTGGGCACGGTTTCAAAGAAGGTGGCCGCGATCTTGTTGCACAGCTCGGCGATGCCACGGATATCCTCTTCGGTTTCCGTGGGAAGGCCCAGCATGAAATACAG
>DWUW01000227.1 GCA_019120525.1 Candidatus Eisenbergiella stercorigallinarum
GCGGTGGGACAGTGGTGGGGAGGAAATCCCAAAACCCGCAGACAGGCTCAGATTGATGTTGTGGTGACCTCGGCGGAAGGTGACAGCGCGATCATCGGCTCCTGTAAATTCCGGGAAACGCCGACAGGGGAGGAGGAACTGCGTCTGATGGAGGAATATGCGGACGCAATGGGACATTTCGCGAACCGGTATTATTACTTTTTTGCCAAATCCGGTTTCAGCGCCGGACTGGAAAGCCTTTCTGAAAAAGGACAGGTGCGGCTGCTCACGCTGGCGGAGCTGTATGAAGCCGATTCACAGGAAGAAAAAGAGAAAAACCCGGTTTGACACCCGGCAAGATGCTCTGGTACGGTTCAAAAGTAAGATTCACATGATATAACCGTACAAAAAGTCTTTTGCGACGGTTATAAAGAGGATTTCCGGATTCTTAACCGTACTTTTTGCTCCTATTTCGACATCAGTACGGTTAAGTACCTGATTTTCTCATCTGTAACCGTACTTTCGGGCTATCCGATACGGTTAGAAACAGATTTTTCAACCTTTTAACCGTATCATGCCATGAAAAGTACGGTTCAGAATACCATTTTCTGGAATTAGATCCGTAAAAAATGGATTTTTGTACGGTTACGAATCCATTTTTTCGTTTTTCAACCGTATATGGACGGAAGTGTTCCATGGAAGGCTCGGCGGAATGTTTTCCTGTAAAAATTTACGGAACATTTTTGTCTGGTCCCCTGCCCTGTGAAAAGCAGCAGGTTCCCTGTGACGATTATAAGCAGCGTTTTGGCGCCGGTTGAAAAAATCCCCCTTCTATGCTATTCTTATAGAATCTGCTGACCAGGAAGAATTGTTTTTGCAATGCTTCACACGGATTAAAAGCGGCCGGACGGCTGCGGAAAAAGGAAGCCGGGGAAACGGCAGCGCAGTTTCCCCGGAAGAACCGCTTCCGCGGTTCTTCAAAAGGAGGTAGCATGACCAAACTGAGAACTCTGCTTGAGAATCTGGAAGTGACAGCCCTGCGGGGCAGTCTGGAGACCGCGCTGGATCAGGAGATCACGGCACTGGTTTACGATTCCAGAAAGATCACGAAGGACTGCCTTTTCGTCTGTATCGAAGGGGCGAATTTTGATGGACATGACGCGGCGGCGCAGGCGGTTTCTCAGGGAGCGGCCGTTCTGGTGGTGGAGAAGCCCGTTCAGGTGCCGCAGGACAGCGAGGTGCTGATCCTGCAGGCGGAAAGCACGCGCTATGCGCTGGCCTTTCTGTCCGCGGCCTGGTTCGGCCATCCGGCGTCAAAGCTTACGACCATCGGCATCACCGGGACGAAGGGAAAAACAACCTCCACCTATCTGGTGAAGTCCATTCTGGAAAACGCCGGGCGGAAGGTGGGGCTGATCGGCACCATCGAGGTGATCATCGGGGATACGCACATCCATGCGGAAAACACCACGCCGGAATCCTACGTGCTCCAGTCGTATCTTTCACGGATGGTGGAGGAGGGCTGCGACGCTGTGGTGATGGAGGTTTCCTCCCAGGCGCTGATGCAGCACAGAAGCCAGGGCTTCGTGTTTGACTTCGGCATTTTTACGAATATCGAGCCGGATCATATCGGGCCGAATGAGCATGCCAGCTTTGAAGAATATCTGCATTGCAAGGGGCTTTTGTTCCAACAGTGCCGGGTGGGCATTGTGAACGGAGACGACGCTCACTGGAGGCAGGTGACGGAAGGCCGCACCTGCCGGCTGGAAACCTACGGACTGGGCGAGGGGTGCGACATCCGCGCCACGGGCCTGAAGCTGACGAATGGGAATGGAAAGCTGGGCGCAGCCTTCCATGTCTCCTGCGGCGCAGACAGGGCGGAAAGCGGGGAGGCGATGGATTTTGACGCTCAGATCGACATGCCGGGCCGGTTCAGCGTCTACAATGCGCTGACAGCCATCGCCATCTGCCGTCATTTCGGGGTTTCCGTTCCGGATATGCAGAAGGCGCTTCTTTCCGCGAAGGTGAAAGGGCGCATCGAGCCTGTGAAGGTGTCGGATGAATTCACCCTGCTCATCGATTACGCGCACAACGCCATGGCGCTGGAAAGTCTTCTGACCACCCTGAAGGAATACGGGCACGGAAGGCTGGTCTGCGTGTTTGGCTGCGGGGGAAACCGCTCCCGCCTGCGCCGGTTCGAGATGGGCGAGGTGAGCGGAAGGCTTGCGGACCTGACCGTCATCACCTCTGACAATCCCCGGTTCGAGGAGCCCCAGGCCATCATCGACGATATTGTGACCGGCATTCAGAAAACGGACGGGAAGCATATCGAGATCTGCGACCGGAAGGAAGCCATCGCCTGGGCCATCGACCACGGGCAGCCGGGAGACATCATCGTGCTTGCGGGCAAGGGCCATGAGGACTATCAGGAGATCCGGGGCGTGAAGCACCCTATGGACGAGCGGGAGCTGATCGCGGATATCCTGAAGGAGCGGGGGATTTCCTTTTCCTCATAAAATACAGAAAGCA
>DWUW01000228.1 GCA_019120525.1 Candidatus Eisenbergiella stercorigallinarum
GAGCAATATTTTCAGCTATGAAAAGTGCGGGGGGGAGATGCTTTATCTGCCGAAGCGGTATCATATGTCGGACTACGGCAGCCTGGTACGGGTGACGGAGCTGTTCCATGAGGCAATAGGGAAGAATACCAGGCAGCTGGAACATTATAAGATCCAGCTTGCCTGCAAGGTCCTGGAAGCCTTTACCGAAATCGCGAGAAGCTATGTGACCACGGAGACGGTCCGGTACATGGAAACGCAGCCAAGATCCTGCCGTATGGTGCAGAATCTTCTGCATTACCTGAACCGGGAATATGCTTCCGATATCACGGGCGAGCTTCTGGAAAAGGAATTCGGCGGTAACTTTGACTATATGAACCGGGTATTCCGGAAAACGACGGGAGAGACGATCTTCCGTTATCTGAACCGGGTACGGATCAACCATGCCAAAGCGCTGATCCTGAATTCCCCCTGGAAAATGTCCGTGATCGGAAGCCGGGTGGGATTTTCGGATGAATACTATTTCAGCCGGGTATTTAAGAAATATACAGGGAAATCGCCTACGGAATATGCCAGAGAGGGAATGAACGCAAGAGGCGGCTGAAGGACGCCGGACGGTGGAAGAAGGAAGGGGAAGGTTATTGTTTTTTCAGCCCTGTCGCGCAGGCCATGGCGAGAAAATGAAAATCCGCGCATCGGTTATAACGGTAAAAATCCGTCATGAGCCGGGTGAGGGGATGGCGCCTGAGGCCGCCGCTTTCATCAAACTGGTCCAGATAGGCGAGAAAGCTGCCAGGATCGTTCTCCGGCATAGCTGAGAAGGCGTCGGACGCGGAAAGAAAGACGGAATCGCACAGAAGGCAGGGAAGCAGCGCGTCCATCCTGTCTCTGATGATGATGGAGCATCGGCAGAGGATCTGGCCTCCGGGAGAGAGGATGCGCAGGGTAAGATAGGAAAGCCCCCGCAGGCTGTATCCGTCTCCCGGAGCGGGAAAGCCATGCGGGGAGGGGAAACCGACGGATTCGTAAACCTCCAGCCATATGCTGCGTCCTTTTGGCAGATGGCAGCAAAACGCGATATTCTGCGCAAAATTTTCTGTTTCCGTCCCTTCCGCTTCCACTCCCATTTCTGTCATAAAGCCGATCGGGTCATATTCTGTGATCTTCCAGGTGAGCAGCCCTTTTTCAGTCCGCCCTGTCACAGCGGCAAGAAGTTTCTGGATTTCGGGTGAATTCATATCCATATCTCTGAGTCCTTTCTTTTGCTTTTGTCTGATGGAGAAAGTCTCCCTATAAGGATTTCCCGAAAAAAAGAAAAATATTACGTGGGCCGGTCCGGGACAGGGGCGTAGGAAAGAAGGCTTCCATGACGCAGGCCAGATTGGCGGAAGAAGTGGGAGTCAGCGATGTGGGAGGCGGCGGGGTATATATCAGCAGGATGGAGTCCGGGACGGGAAAGCCGGGCCTGGCGCTCCGGGAAAACGCGGATTTAAGAAGAATGCCATGAGAAAAGGAAGAATGTCCGCCGAACGGCGCTTCGCATGACCGGATGGATCCGGGTGGGAAGCTCTGTCCGGCGGACATTTTTGGGCCTGTCCGGAACGATTTACCTGCCTGCAGGCAAAAACGCGTTCCGCCCGGGCTTTTTTATACGTGTTTCTGTGTCCAGCGGCGGGAACGCCATCTGGTGAAAAAGGTAATGCCCCGAAACAGCTCGTCCATCATAAAGGCGATCCAGCAGCCGGTCAGTCCCAGGCCGAGACGGATGCCTAGGAGATAGGAAAACAGAATGCTCATCGCCCAGGAAGAGAAGATGGATACTACCATGGAAAACATCACGTCTCCGGCTCCGCGCAGGGAGTTGTCTTCGATATGGTTAAAAGCGCGCCCGATCTCCACAAAAATGTCGATGAAAAGGATGGGGGCGGCCATGGCGAAGATGGCAGGATCATCCGTAAACAGTCTCAGCAGAGGCCGGCCGAAGATACAGATCAGGGAAGAACCGGCTATGTTGAGCAGCACGGCGATGCGCAGGTTCTGGAGATTCAGCCGGTAGGCCTTGTCGTACTCCCCGGCGCCGGTCAGCCAGCCGATGATCAGGGAGGTCGCCGTCCCCAGAGCCATTCCTACCACATAGATATAGAAAAAAATGGTGGAAAGATAGATTTTGGTGGAAATGGCGGTCGTTCCCAGGATTCCGAGGATTGAGGTGGAAACCACCTGGGAGGTGGAATAGGAAAGGGAGCTGATCCCGCCGGGAAGGCCGATATGCAGGATGCTTCCGATGCATCGGAGGGTCTTCAGGTTCTTTTTCGTGAACTGAAGGTCCAGATTGCTGCGCCAGAGGCAGACAGAGATCAGCGCAAGAGCCAGTCCCCGGCTGATCACGTTGGTGACGGCAATCCCGGTAACGCCGTACAGGGGCGTTTCAAAGGGGCGGAAGATAACGATGCAGTTGAGGGCTGCGTTCATGGCATTCATGAACAGGGAGGCGGCAACCGCGACCTTCGGGAGCCCGTAGCTTCTGAAAATGGCGGATACGGAGGACATCAGCGCCTGAAAAAAGGAAAAGGATACGCAGATCCTGAAGTAACCCGCCGCGTCTGCCAGGACCTGGCCGGTCAGGTTCATCATTCCCATCAGCCGTACGGCAAATACGGAAAGGAGCCCTCCTACGCACAGGCTGAGGACGAAGCTGCAGAGGATGGAGGTAAAGGCGGCGTCCGACGCCTGGTCGGGCTTCTTCGCGCCAAGCCGGTGGCTGATGAAGATGCTGGTGCCCGTGCTGATCACGGTATAAAAGGTGAAGATCATGCTCAACAGCTGATTCGCGGCTCCGACCGCCGCCACGGCGTCGTCGGAATACTGGCTCAGGATCAGCGTGTTTACCGTTCCCATGGAATTGGTCAGCAAGGATTCCACGAGGAAGGGAAGAAAAACAGAGAACAGGGTCAGCGTTCCCTGCGGGGTATCGATGCGGCTCAGATCCCTGTCATACAGCCTGATACGTGGTAATGAGGTGGCTTTCATGTCTGATATCCTTTCCGCCGTACGGAAGAAAAGAAGGGGCCGGCAGGCCCGCTTCTTTTCTTCCGTACTTTTTTGATCTGATGAAATGGCCGCTGCCGCGGCTTGCCGGACGGGAAAGCTTCCTGTCTGGATCAGTCCTCCGGCAGCAGGATAGCGGCTTCGCCGCAGCCGTCAGCCTGAACAGATACGGAAATGCTTCCGGATCCCGTCCTGCGCACATAGGCGATCAGCCTGCCGTGCAGGGTGGTTCTGGTGTGCGCGCTGTAAGGCGTATTATCCGCGAGGTTTCCGTTTTCAAGGCCAAGAAGGACGCCGGGGCCGGATACGGAAACGCTCACCGGAAGATCCTGATGCACGGCCGCGTTTCCATCCCGGTCGGCCAGTGTGACCTCAATCTGCTCCACGCTTACGGGATGGACTGCGTCTTTCCGGGAAGCGTCCTGCCCGGCAAAGGCCGTTTCCGGGGCCGACCAGCGGCTTAAAAGCAGACGCTCCGGTTCGCCCGTGGTAGTGAGCTGGAAGGTAAGAGGATCCGGGCTTTCCTGTCCGGCTCCCGTCTCAGGATATCCTTTTACGGAGAGCTCACCGGCTTCAAAGGGAACGATCCAGTCCATGCTTCCCTCTTCATTCAGACCCTCCTTCCTTCCGAGGCTCCTGCCATTTAAAAACAGCTCCGCGCAGGGAAGGTTGGTGTAACAGCGAACCAGTATCTGCTCGCCGTCCTGGTAGTTCCAGCAATCGGCGGAGGGAAGATACTCTGTCGTGTCCCCTGTATACGGAGAGGTGGACAGATGCAGGACGGGCGTATCAAGCCAGAAGGACTGTCTTCTGTAATACCGGTTCTTCGGGAAGCCGGCCAGGGTGAGAAGCCCGGCCCCGGAGCCATGGACAGGCCATCCATGCGCTTCTCCCAGATAGTCGATGCCGGTCCAGAGGAACTGGCCGCTGATGTAATCGTTGTCGGCAACGGCTTTCCAGGCCTCCAGGGAATGCCCGTTCTCACTGCCGAGGAAGGGCAGGGACGGGAAGCGCTTGTGGTCCTCCCCGTACAGATGCTCTTTATAGTTGTAGCCTACCACATCCAGCGCGTCAAAGTAGTGCAGCCTGGAGGAAAGCTCCGGGAAGGCCGCTGCCAGCGTGACGGGCCGGGTAGGATCGCTGCGGCGTACGATATCAGCCAGCCTTCTTGCGATGGGAGCGAGCCGCTCCATATTGGGCTTGTCCGGATTATACTGACGCTCCGCCGCGGGTTTATTGGCGTCGTTGTTGCCGGTCATCTCCGCAAAGAGCGGATGGCAGTAGGGATCGTTGGGATAATCGATCTCGTTTCCAATGCTCCAGAGGATGATGGAAGGATGGTTCCTGTCACGCAGGACCATGGCGGTCAGATCCTTTTCATGCCACTCAGGGAAGTCTTCAAAATAGCCCTGGTGCTTGGGCGGATAGACATTGTGTCCCGTAGACCATTTGTTTTTGGCGTTTTCCCATTCGTCAAAAGCCTCGTCCATCATCAGGAAGCCCAGTCTGTCACACAGGTCATACAGCTCCGGCATATGCGGGTTGTGGCTTGTACGGATGGCGTTGCAGCCCATTTCCTTCAGGGAAAGCAGGCGTCTTTCCCATACCTCCCGGGTCATTGCCGCTCCGAGGCAGCCGCCGTCGTGATGGACGCAGACACCCTTCAGCTTCCTGCGCTGGCCGTTCAGGAAAAAGCCCTCGTCCGGGTCGAAGCGGAAGGTACGGATGCCGACCTGGCCTTCATATACCCGATACGGAGCAGCCCCGTCCACGGAAAGTTCTGTCGTCAGCGTATAAAGCGCCGGATCTTCAGGAGACCAGAGCCGGGGATCGGATACGCTTCCGCTTAAAAGCACCTTCTCCGGCCTGCCGGGCTCCAGATCCACGCAGGAGCTTACCTCAAGCACCTTTTTGCCGGCGGGGGCGGTCAGGCTGCTGGTTACGGATACTTTTACCGCCCTGTCAGTGTCGTTGACCAGCTCGTGGGAAACCTCGACCTGGGCGCAGCTGCCGTCTTCCCCGTACAGGGTGGAGAAGAAGATCCCGTAAGGGACAGGATGGACGGGTTCTTCAATCAGGACGTAAGCCTTCCTCGTGATGCCGGAACCGGTGAACCATCTGGAATCCGCAAGGTCTGTATGGGTGACCTTGACGGTGATCTCGTTTTCCTGCTGCCCGAAGCAGGCGATGGCGCTGATATCATAGGCCACGGGCACATAGCCGTTGGGACGTTTCCCCAGATAATAGCTGTTGCACCATACCTGGCTGTTTTTATAGATCCCGTCAAAGCAGACGGCGACCTTTTTACCTCTGTACTGCTCCGGAAGGGAGAAACGCAGCCTGTACCAGCCGATGCCTCCCGCCAGATAGCCGGTGCCGCTGGAATATTCCTTTGAAAAAGGAAGGGTGACGGACCAGTCATGAGGAAGCGTGACGCTTTCCCACGCGGAATCATCGTAGCCCTTGTACCAGGCGTCTTCCGCTTCGCCCAGATAAAATTTCCAGTTGTCGTTCAGTAAAATCCTCGTTGAATCCATATCTGCCTCTTTCCCCGCCGTTGGGCGGACCTGGGTATTGATGAGAAGGAAAATCCCTTTCTTTTATCAGTATAGGAGAAAAAGCAGGGAAAACAATGGAGAAAAGGGTAGATAATTTGTACTTAAGCGACTTTTGTGGACAGAAGGAAGGCGCCGCCCGCTATCTAACGTGCCTGTGCCGATACTCAGCGGGAGAGACGCCGGACGCTTTCCGGAACACCTTGCAGAAATAATTGCCGCAGGAAAACCCGCAGGAGGCGGCGATCTCCTCGATGCAGAGAGAGGTATTCAGAAGCAGGAAGACCGCATGGGACAGACGGATCCCGGTCAGGCTCGCAAGCGGCGTCTGCCCGGTTTCCCTGGTAAAAAGGCGGGTGAAATAGGCGGCGGAGAGATCCAGGCGCGCCGCAAGCTCCTCCATGGAAAGGCGTTCGGGAAAATGCTCCTTCATATAATGAAGCGCCGCCGCCACAGCGGGGGAGGGCTCGGGAAGGGAAGGGGATTCCAGCGTCCGCAGCAGGGCGGACAGAAACCGGTAGACAAGCTCGCCGCCTTCGTAACTTTTCAGCTGCCGTCCTTCCCGGATTTCCCGGTGCAGGTTCAGCCACAGCAGGATGGGGAAGCTGTCCCGGGGCAGAAAGAAGCAGGAACCGAAGGATTCCCGGATCCGGTTAAAAAAGGGGAGGGCGGCTTCCCCGCGGAAATGGACATACAGAAATTCCCAGCATACCTCTGGCCTGTCCGCCGGCAGAAAGTAACGGCTTTCCTCCGGGACATGGATGAGGAAGGCTTTCCCGGCGGACAGGGACTGCGTCTGCCCCGGCTCTTCAAAGACACCCTGCCCGCGAAGCGTATACTGAAAGAGATAGCCGCTGTAATCCCTTTTCGCGTTGTCATAATCATAGGCTTCCTTCTGCCGCGCTTCCAGGCCGAAGTCAAGAAGGACAAGGGGCTCGTCCGCCAGAGAACCGGACTGCAGGAAACCAAAGCTTCCAAAAGTTTTGTTGGTCAAAAAATTACCCTCCTTTGTCACTTTTTTATTCTTGATGCATCCTTTTACGCATATTATAATCAGGATAGACAGGGAGGACAAGACCAAAAGACGCTGCGAAAGAATGCAGTCAAAATGATACCCTGCCGTAAGGGAACAGAATGTCAGGAAACGGAGGAAGGACATGAACAAAAATACCTTTGCGCTGACGCCGCCCATGGGCTGGAACAGCTATGATTATTATGACACCACAGTGAACGAGGAGCAGGTAAAGGCCAATGCGGACTATATGGCGGCTCACCTGAAGGAATACGGCTGGGAATATGTGGTCGTGGATATCCAGTGGTATGCCTGGGGAGCCGGGACCATGCGGGATAAGCACCAGTATATCCCCTTCAGCCGTCTGGAGATGGATGGATACGGAAGGCTGCTTCCCTGCCCGGAGCGTTTCCCCTCTTCGGAAGGCGGGGCAGGCTTTAAGCCTCTGGCTGATTATGTGCATTCCCTGGGGCTGAAGTTCGGGATCCATATCATGCGCGGCATTCCCCGCGCGGCGGCGCTGGAGCATCTGCCAGTCCTTGGAAGCGAACAGACGGCGGATGAGGTGGCCAATCCCGCGTCTATCTGCGGGTGGAATCCGGATATGTACGGGCTTCGGAAGGAGATGGAGGGCAGCCAGGCTTACTATGATTCCATTTTCGCCCTGTACGCAGAATGGGGCGTGGATTACGTGAAGTGCGACGATATCTGCAACACCAGCCTGTATCGGGAGAACCAGTATTCCGCCGCCCATGAGATCGAGATGCTGCATGCGGCGATCGAAAAGTGCGGCCGTCCCATCGTACTGAGCCTTTCCCCGGGACCTGCTCTTGTGGAGAAGGCCTGGCATTATGAGAAGTATGCGAACATGTGGCGTATCACCGATGATTTCTGGGATAACTGGGAGCTTCTGAAGAACATGTTCTGGCGCTGCGAGCTGTGGCAGGATCATGTGAAGGAAGGGTGTTTCCCCGACTGTGATATGCTGCCTCTCGGCATGGTTGGGAAGGGCTTCGGGGAAGAGCGCCAAACCAGGTTCACGAAGGCGGAGCAGGTGACGATGATGACCCTCTGGTGCATCTTCCGCTCGCCTCTGATGCTGGGAGCGGAAATGACGAAGATGGACGATTGGACGCTGTCTCTGCTTACCAATAAAGAGGTGCTTTCCCTTCTGGAAGACGGACGCCATGGCGTACAGGTACAGCGGACGGAAGATTATGCCGTATGGGCCGGCTGGGACGAGAAGGACGGCGGCGTCTGTGTCGCCCTGTTCAACCTGAAGGACGAAGACGCCAACGTATCCGTTTCTCTTTCGGAGATCGCGTCCGCCCTTCCCGTGAAGGTGGGAGAAGCCCTTCTTAAGAAGGCGGATCCGGATGAGATCACCCTGAAGGAGCTTTGGACGAAGGAAACCGTATACTGTTCCGGCGGGGCGGTATACAGCCCGGTAGAGAAGCATGGCGCGAAGCTGTTCGCCCTGTAAGGCGGAAAGCTGCGCAAACAGGAATACAGGAAAACGCGGGGGAAAGCCCCGCGTCCCCTGCCGGCTTGCCGGAGGGGGAGCGGCTGAGGGGAAAAGAGGCTCCGCGGCCGCTTTTTTTGTATTCTTTTGGCTAAAAATGTGATAAACTTATGTTCAGAGAAACGGGCCGCAAGACCCGGAGAAAAAAAGAGACGGAAGAAAAATGCCGTCTGTAAGGAGGAGCTTATGGCGCAGTATACGGGATATCTTTTTGTACATTTCACAGGGGAGCAGCCCATGGGGGAACAGATCTATTTTTCCCTGAGCAGGGACGGAATGCACTGGAATGACCTGAACGCGGGGAAGCCTGTGCTGGTGTCCGGGATCGGGGAGAAGGGCGTGAGAGATCCGTTCATCCTGCGCAATCCCCTGAACGGGAAATATGTGATCATCGCCACGGATCTGAGGATCGAGGCCGGCAAGGGCTGGGACGTGGCGCAGCACGCGGGAAGCAGGAACCTGATCGTATGGCAGTCCGACAACATGACCGACTGGGAAGGGCCGGAAAGCCATGAGGTGGGAATCCCGGAGGCAGGCTGCGTCTGGGCGCCGGAGGCCATTTTTGATGAAGAAAGGCAGGAGTTTCTGGTGTTCTGGGCCTCCATGGTAAAGGAAGAGGGGGACGAAGCGCCGAAGCAGAGGATCTACGCTTCCCATACGAAGGATTTCCACAGCTTTACTCCCGCGGAAAAGTTCCAGGAGGGAAAGAACCATATCATAGATACCACGATCCTTCGGGTGGGGGACTATTATTACCGCTTCGCCAAGGATGAGACGGTGAAGAACATCCGTCTGGACAGGAGCAGGAGCCTTGATAAGGACAGCTTTGAGCCGGTGGACGCTCCTGTGCTGGATGCGCTGCTGGGCGTGGAGGGGCCGGCGGCCTTCCCGTTCAATGACAGGCAGCAGTGGTGCCTGATGGTAGACCGGTTCGCGGAGGATAAGGGATACCTTCCCCTGCTTTCCGATGATTTCGGGAGCGGCGTGTTCGTGATCCCGGAGGAGGGGGAATACGATCTTGGAAAAGCGAAGAAGCGTCACGGGAGCATCCTGAACCTGACGGAAGAGGAATATGCGGCGCTGAAGGGACGGTACGGAGAATAAAACGGTGAAAATGCTTTGGAAGCTGACCCGGGAGGCAGCGCGATATAAATTACTGTATGTGACGGCAATCCTGGCAACGCTGGGACTGACCGTGGTGAACCTGGCGGCTCCGAGGGTGCTTTCCTCCCTGACGGGCGCGGTGGAGGCGGGGACCATTTCCCTGCCCGTGATCCGCGCCCTTGCCCTGATCCTGCTTGGCCTGTATCTGCTGCGGGTGCTGTTTCGGTTCCTGAGCAACTACCTGGCCCACAAGGCGGCCTGGTATCTGGTGGGGGATCTGAGGGGGAGGCTGTATGACCGGCTGCAGAGCTTTGATCTGGGCTTCTTCCACGATAAGCAGACCGGCGACCTGATGAGCCGGGTGGTGAACGATACCAGAGATTTTGAACTGCTCTACGCCCATATCATCCCGGAGCTGATCACCAATCTGGTGACCTTCGTCGGCGTGCTTGCGATCCTGCTCGCGGTCAACTGGAAGCTGGCGCTCATCACCTGCTTTCCGATCCCGCTGATCCTGGTTTCGGGCGTGATCTTTGCCAAAAAGGTGAGGCCCTTTTTCAAGGTGTCCCAGAAGTGCATGGGAGAGCTGAACGCGAGGCTGCAGGACAATCTGTCCGGCATACATGAGATCCAGTCCTTCTGCCAGGAGGAGTATGAGAACGGCAGGGTGCAGGAAAAGAATTTTTCCCAGGTCCGTGCCATGCTGCGGGCGCTTCGGGCCAGCGCGGCGTTCCACCCAAGCGTGGAATTCCTTTCCTCCGCAGGGACGGTGCTGGTGGTGTTTTTCGGAGGACTGATGGCGTATCGGAACCTGCTTTCCGTAGAGGATATCGTGGCCTTCGTCCTGTACCTGTCCCTGTTTTACACGCCGGTGAGCGGGCTTGCCACTCTGCTGGAGAATCTTCAGCAGTCCCTGGCGGGGGCGGAACGGGTGGCGCTGATCCTGGATACGCCGTCAAAGGTGACGGACGCGCCCGACGCTGTGCCGCTTACGGATGTGAAGGGGGCGGTGGCGTTTGAACATGTGAGCTTCCATTATGAAAATGAGGTCCCGGTGCTGAAGAATATTTCCTTTTCCTGTGAGCCCGGCATGATGGTAGCGCTGGTGGGTCCCACCGGTGTGGGCAAGACTACGCTCACCCAGCTGATCCCCAGGTTTTATGACCCTACGGAAGGCAGGATCCTCATTGACGGGAAGGACATCCGGAAAGCGACGCTTTCCAGCCTGCGCGGCAGCATCTCCCCGGTGCTTCAGGATACCTTCCTCTTTGACGGTACCATCCGGGAGAATATCAGCTATGCCAGGCCGGACGCCTCCCTTCGGGAGATCGAAGAAGCGGCGAAGGCGGCCAATATCCATGAGGATATCCTTGCCATGCCGGACGGTTATGAGACAAAAGTGGGTGAGAGAGGGCTTCGCCTGTCAGGCGGACAGAAGCAGAGAGTGGCCATTGCCAGGGCAATCCTGCGGAAATCGCCGATCATCATCCTGGATGAGGCCACCGCGTCCGTGGACGTGGAGACGGAAAAGCAGATCCAGAACGCCATCAGCCGGATCGCGGGAACCCGGACGATCCTGGCGATCGCCCACAGGCTTTCCACCATCCGCAACGCCGACCTGATCCTCGTGATTGAGGACGGACGGGTCGCGGAGCGGGGAACCCATGAAGAACTGATGGCGAAAAAGGGGTATTACTATCAGATGCAGCTGGCACAGTCGGAGGGACAGGCGGCGGGCTGAGCGCGGCCGCCGGCTCCGTCAGCTCGCGGAGCACTGGGCGTATTTCTTGGGAGAGATCCCTACGGCTCTGGTGAAGGCTTTTAGGAAGTTGCTGTAGTCGTTGAAGCCGCATCGCTCGCAGGTTTCCGTTACGGAGCAGCCGGAGCTTAAAAGGGATTTGGCCACGGTGATCCGTTTGGCGGTGATGTACTTGTTGATGGTGGTACCCGTAGCGCCCTTGAAGATCCGGCACAGATAGGAGCTGCTCAGGAAAAAATGTCCGGAAAGATCCTCAATGCTTAAAGGAGAGCTGATATTCTGGTTGATGAAGGAAAGGATCTCATCCACCTGGGTATGGTAGGAGGGCGCTTCCTCCTCCCTGCGGGATTCGCTCCGCTGATAGAAGATCCGGTTCAAAAATACCATCAGCTCGGTGAAAACGGCCCTGTCTTCCAGGTCTGAGCCGTATCCGGTCAGCCCCGCGAGCTTGTGGACGAAATAGCGGAACCGGCTCTGTTCCTCCTCCGTCAGATGGAGCTTGTGGGAAAGCTCGCTGCTGCGGAAATGAAAGCACAGGTTCAGGTCTGTCTGCGCGGAGCTTAAGGAGGTCAGGAAATCCGGATAGATCTCAAGCACAAAACGTTCATGGACAGCCCGGTCCAGCTGGGAAAGATAGTGGCTTTCATACTGGTTGATGAAAAAAATATCTCCCGGCTGGATATCGTAGAAGCGGTTGTCGATCAGAAACTGCTTCCCGCCGGAGATGGAGTAGTAGATTTCATAGCAGTCATGGATATGCATATCCATGGGTTTATCATCATTATACAGATGGGCCACGGCGAAGCTTTTGGTTTCCAGACAGGACTGGATGGCAAGCTTGCAGGAACTGAATTCTTTCATTGGTCAACCTCTTCTTTCTGATGTAAAACGGAAGCGCCGCGGCCGGCGCGGGCGCGGGATAAAACAGATGCAGGGATCTTTATCAGTATACGATAGAAGTTCAGAATAAGCAAGATTTTAAAGAAAATAACACAAGAACCGGAATATAAAGAATGCTATGATAGCTTCACAAGCTGAGAAAAAGAGAAATTCAGTGCCGCCTGACGGCGGCGGAAAGAGAGGTAGGTATGGAGTTAAGGACTGCGTGTTCCCCGAAGGACGTGAAGCATTATACGACAGAGCGCCTGCGTGACGAATTCCTGATCCAGGGATTGTTTACGGCGGATGAGATCAGGCTGGTGTACAGCCATATTGACCG
>DWUW01000024.1 GCA_019120525.1 Candidatus Eisenbergiella stercorigallinarum
ATATCACTCTTGGAATCGGGATGATCTGCAGGATGATAGACATCTGGATGCTTATGTGGATTATAGGAAAAGATGGGAAGAACATAGAGCATTTTCTTTTTTACGCCAATTACAAGTCCGCGATGTTCATAGGACATTTCAGGGACATAATTCTTTCCGAATTCAAATTGGTATATTTCGCCCTTTTTTACAAGTGTTTGGCGGAAAGGTTTGCCTCTGTTGTCTGCCCAGCGAAAGTCCGATTTTGAAAAACGGCCAAGTTCATCAGCGCTGAATGTGTCTCCAACGATTGCTTCATTTGTTTTGCTTTGTGCTTTAAGATATTCTTTCAATAAACGTTTCTCCTTAGATTTTTGATAGATAAAAAGGGTACGGCGCTAACCGTACCCTGCTCTGGATGACCAGAGTGACCTCGTCGGTCAAATGATCCTTACCTGTCTCAGGCGGCCTTGTCGGCCAAAAACACTTTCCCAAATGTGAAAGAACTTATTTCAGAGGACATCTTTCCTCTCCTTTTATTATATACAATTCTGCTTAAAAATCCAGCAATTTTTTTGATAATAGAGATTGTCCACCGAAAACCGGTTGACAATCCCCGAAAAATTCCCTAATATCTACATAGACATAAAGCAGGCGGAGAAGAGGAACAGTACGCTGATATTTCCGTTCCCAGAGAGAGGGCCGAAGGTGGAAGGCCCTTACGGAGAACAGCCGAACCGGCCTCGGAGCCTCTGTGCCGAAGCGGGCGAAAGACCGGGCGGCACGGCGCGGACCCGGCGTTAGCGGGAAAAGAGCGGGTATGCAGTGCATATCAATCGGGGTGGTACCGCCGGTTTTCCGGTCCCCGGCAGTTTTTGGGAGCTGCCCGGGAGAAGGAAACCGGCGGTTCTTTATTTTCAAAAAGAGAAGCGTCCCGGCGTCTTTGGCGAGGAACGCTTCAGAATGGAGGAAACAATGGCAGAAAAGAAACTGGTGGAAGCAATCACATCCATGGATGAGGATTTCGCCCAGTGGTACACCGACGTGGTGAAAAAGGCGGAGCTGATCGAGTATACGAGCGTGAAGGGCTGCATGGCGATCAAGCCCTACGGCTACGCAATCTGGGAGCTGATCCAGAAGCAGCTGGACGAGCGGTTCAAGGAAACGGGCGTGGAAAATGTCTATATGCCCATGTTCATCCCTGAAAGCCTTCTTCAGAAGGAAAAGGATCATGTGGAAGGCTTTGCCCCGGAGGTGGCCTGGGTGACGCACGGAGGGCTGACGGAGCTGCAGGAGCGTCTGTGCGTGCGGCCCACGTCCGAGACGCTTTTCTGCGATTTTTACAAGAACGATATCCACTCCTACCGCGACCTGCCCAGGGTGTATAACCAGTGGTGTTCCGTGGTACGCTGGGAGAAGGAGACCAGGCCCTTCCTGCGCTCCAGAGAGTTCCTGTGGCAGGAGGGGCACACCGCCCACGCCACCATGGAGGAGGCGGAGGAGCGCACCATCCAGATGCTGAACCTGTACGCGGACTTCTGCGAAGAGGTGCTTGCGATGCCCGTCATCCGGGGAAAGAAGACGGATAAGGAAAAATTCGCGGGAGCGGAGGCTACCTATACCATCGAGGCCCTGATGCACGACGGAAAGGCCCTGCAGTCCGGTACCAGCCACAATTTCGGAGACGGCTTTGCCAAAGCCTTCGGCATCCAGTTCACGGATAAGGACAATAAGCTGAAATATGTGTACCAGACCTCCTGGGGCATGACCACCCGCCTGATCGGCGCGATCATCATGGTGCACGGCGACAACTCCGGCCTGGTGCTTCCGCCCAGAGTAGCGCCCGTGCAGATCATGATCATCCCCATCCAGCAGAAAAAAGAGGGTGTTCTGGAAATGGCTTATGCTCTGCGCGACCGCCTCAGCGGCTTCCGGGTGAAGGTGGACGATACGGACAAGAGCCCCGGCTGGAAATTCTCCGAGCAGGAGATGCGCGGCATCCCGATCCGCGTGGAGATCGGCCCCAAGGATATCGAGGCAGGCCGCTGCGTGATCTGCAGAAGGGATACCCGTGAAAAGATCGAGGTGCGCCTGGAGGAGCTGGAGGAAAAAGCGGACGAGATCCTGGAACAGATGCAGAAGGATATGCTGGAGCGCGCCCGCGCCCACAGAGACGCCCACACCAGCGTGGCGACGAATATGGCGGAGCTGGAGGATATCCTCAACAACAGACCCGGCTTTGTGAAGGCCATGTGGTGCGGCGATCAGGCCTGCGAGGATCAGATCAAGGAAAAATTTGCTGCAACCAGCCGCTGCATGCCCTTCGAGCAGGAACATCTTTCGGATACCTGCGTCTGCTGCGGAAAACCGGCGAAGAAGATGGTTTACTGGGGCAGAGCATATTAAAAACAGGGAGCAAAACGCTCCGGCAAGGAGGCGGAAAACGGCGTTGCCGTTTATCACTTAATGAAATGCGGCCTGCGGCCGCAGGAAAAGAGGAAGTCATGAAAATTCTGGTAATCAACTGTGGAAGCTCATCTCTGAAGTATCAGCTCATCGACAGCGATACGGAAGCGGTTCTGGCAAAGGGACTGTGCGAGAGGATCGGCATCGATGGAAGCAACATC
>DWUW01000229.1 GCA_019120525.1 Candidatus Eisenbergiella stercorigallinarum
TCAGAAAAATTCCCCCTTTACCCAAAGAAATTCTGTACCGTCTCAATACACATGGAAACAGGTGGAAATAAAAGATATCAGAAAAACAGATAACAGATCTTCAGAACAAATGATCTGGATTCAGATCCAGGCTCCCTGCCTGGTGAAATGAAGTATATCTCATCTATTTCTTCTTGTCCATAGGGAACGGACAAAAAAATCATTTTTGTAAAATATCGCCAACGATTCTTCCTACGACTCCTGAAAAAGTCCTGAAAACGGCGTAAATACGGCATTCTGCCTGCCAAAAGCCTCTGCTGCCCCGGACTTTCCCGTTTCCGTTTCATCCCATCAGCCACGCGCATATTTCAATCCCATACAGCAGCAACGCGCCAGGCACTCCCAGCATGCCGCAGGCAAACAGGCTTGCCGCCCCCAGCCCCACATGTACGGGAATCCCCTGGCCATCCAGGAACGCGTTCACAAACCAGATCAGCAGCAGCCCCAAAACGGCGCGGAGGATAACATTCAGCAGCTGCTGTGTCCTGCTGCGCATGGCTGCCGCAAGCAAAACCAGCAGACAGGCTGCCCCGATTGTCACAATCCCCATAGTACGGTCCATATTAATCCCCTTTTTTCATCCGCGGCAGCGCCAGACCGCGCTTCCTCTTTTTACAGCTTATGTTTTCCGGGAAATGGTTATGATACGTATATTTTTGTGGGGAAAGCAAATACTTAAATACGGAACCTGCTGGCAAATTCAGGAAAGGAATGGACAGGACTATGAAATTCCACTTCAGCCGTGGCTTCGTCTCCAAAGCGGACGGACCTCTCAACTACCAGGAAACCCTGTTGCTGGAGCTGCAAAAGACAAGGCGCGAGCTGGAAGACACTTACGCGGGCTTTGACTATGTTACGGAACCGGATCTGATCGACTGCTATATTTATCAGCTGAACGCTGTCATGAAAAGATACCGGTATCTTCTGAAACAGGCGGCCGGCCTTACCGCCGTACAGCCCGGGCACGCGGAGTTTTCCCGCGAAAGCCTTCCCGAAGCGGCCGTATCCGACAGCCCTCTCTTAGGATCCGCCCCCGCGAAGCCTCCTGCCGCAGGCTGGAAGGGAGCCTTTCTGACGCAAGCCCGCTAAGCCAAAAAAGCGCCGCACAGACGGCCGGCTCCCGTCCATGCGGCATTTTAATCCTGTGCTGCGTTTTGGATCCTGTGCCGCGTTTGTTCAGCATCAGGATCCTTTCCGCCATATGTTTTTCAGAAAACAAAGACCACGGCGCTCGATGCCGGAAGATCAAAGGTAATCCGGTACGGCCGGTAATCGCTTGGCTTCGCAGTCGCCCGGATGGATGCCGGGATCACCGAACCATTTCCTCCAAACCGTTTGTCATCGCTGTTCAAAAGCAGCTTATAGGTCTTTCTCCGGGGCACGCCGACGCAGTAATCCGGCCTTGCCACAGGCGTCATATTCAGGACGAACAGCAGGCTGTTCTTCCCGTCGGAAGATTTCCGGATAAAGCTGTAGGTACTCCGTTCCGCATCATCCGCGTTGATCCATTCAAAACCGTCCCAGTCATTGTCGATCTCATGCATGCAGGGATATTTCCGATAGATGCGCAGAAGTTCTTTCATATATTCCAGCATCCCGGCGTTCAGTTCATCCTGCAGCATATACCAGTCCAGCTCCCTGGCCTCGCTCCACTCCCGCTCCTGGGCAAATTCCTGTCCCATGAACAAAAGCTTTTTCCCTTCATGCCCGAACATATAGGCATATCCTGCCCGCAGGTTCGCGTACTTATCCACACGGTATCCCGGCATCTTATTAACCATGGAACACTTCAGATGGACTACCTCATCATGGGACAGCGGTAAAATATAATTTTCCGCATTATTGTAGCTCATGGCAAAGGTCATCGCGTAATGATTGTTCTTTCGGAAATAAGGATCCAGCTTCATGTATTCACAGAAATCATGCATCCATCCCATGTTCCATTTATAGCTGAAATACAGGCCGCCTTTTTCGATCTCGCCGGTTACCAGCGGCCACGCGGTAGACTCCTCCGCAATCGTCATCACACCGGGGAACGCGCCTCGGATCACAGAATTGAGATGCTTGAAAAATTCTATTGCTTCCAGGTTCTTGTTTCCGCCATACTGATTCGGCAGCCATTCCCCATCCTTTTTGCCATAGTCCAGATAAAGCATGGAGGCCACAGCGTCCACACGGAGGCCGTCCACGTGAAATTCCTTGATCCAGAACAGGGCGTTGGCGATCAGGAAATTCTTCACCTCGTTCATGCCGTAATTGAAGATCTTCGTTCCCCAGTCCGGGTGCTCTCCGCGCCTCGGATCCGGATGCTCGTACAGCGCCTGTCCGTCAAACTCAGCCAATCCATGCGCGTCTCTGGGGAAATGCGCCGGCACCCAGTCCAGTATAACGCCGATCTTGTTGCGGTGCAGCGTATTTACCAGATAGGCAAAATCCTCCGGCGTCCCATACCGCGACGTGGGCGCGTAGTATCCGGTTACCTGGTATCCCCAGGAACCGTCAAAGGGATGCTCCGCGATCCCCATCAGCTCCACATGCGTAAACCTCAGCTCCTTCAGGTAAGCGACCAGCCTGTCCGCGAACTCACGGTAGTTATAGAAACCATCCTCCGTTCCATCGGGATGCTTCATCCAGGAACCGATATGGCATTCGTAGATCGCCATCGGTTCCTTATTCATGTCTTTTTTGGCCCGCTCCTCCATCCACAGACTGTCGCTCCAGCGGATGCGGGACAGATCCGTCGTAACAGAAGCGGTTCCCGGCCTCAGCTCCGCGTAATTGGCAAAAGGATCCGCCTTATACAGCTTTCTGCCGTCCTGCGTGGTGATCAGGAATTTATACATTTCCCCGCATCCCACTCCGGGAATGAAAAGTTCATAGATTCCGCCGGGCCCCTTCTTTTTCATCTCATCCTTCGATTCATCCCAGCCATTGAAGCTTCCCGTCACATGAACCTGCGCGGCATGGGGCGCCCAGACCGCAAAGTAGGTTCCTTTTTTCCCTTTCTCCACAGAAGGGTGCGCGCCCAGCTTTTTATAAATATCATAATGCGTTCCCTGCGCGAACAGGTACTCATCCGCCTCTGAGATAAAAACCTTCTCCCCTTTTTTCCCTTTTGCTACACCAGCCATCTCTGCCTCCCTTCCCGCCGGATCCGGCTCCCCTGCCATCCCCGGCATACTTCATGTTATATGAAATCCCCTTCATGCAGGATGATCATATTGTTTTCATCATACCTGCGGGAGAAGAGCACGTCGAGCAGATGCTTCGGCGTCTTTCTTTCCGCGTGATCGATCGCCTCGTCCACGATCTCCCGCACATCCTTGACTGTGACAATATGGTCACTGGTCTGCATATCCTCAATACGCGTATGCAGGGCAAGCCTCCCCAGTTCATCGATCGAATATTCCTGCATCCTCGCGTACTGACATCCATAAGCCGCAAGCGTACTGTTATCCAGGGCTTCCACATCGAACCTCGCGTTGAAATACGACGCCATTTCCGGATTTTCTTCCAGAAGCTTCCCGATCCTTCGCTTCGTATCTATCAGGATGATCAGGACGCCCCAGCTTTCCTGATTCAGCCCTTCCAGCAGCTTCTTCATGCACGTCCCGCTGATCTCTCCGGCCTTTTCCACCATCAGGGCGCCGCCGGCAAGCTTTTCCACCAGTTCCTCCGGCCGTTTCCTGCTGCTGCTTAAGGCACTTCCCGTAACCCTGGCCACCTTACCGGAAAAATCAGGCTGCTTCGCCTTCAGGTCCTTTATCACATTCTTCGCCAGTTCTGCCGTATCCGATCCGGGCTCCCCGGTAAGGATCAGGTTTCCCGTATACGCGGCAAGGCTGATCTGATCCAGGGCCGCGACCAGGCGCTTCATCGCCCCCTTCGTCGGAACAAAGGAAGCGAATAATCTCTTTTCCGCTCCTGTCAGGCTGCGTTCTCCCAACGCGCGCCCATTCTTCCGTCCGCCGTCCGGCCCTTCTTTCACCGTCCCTCGTTTTTCCGCCTCTGCCGGCTCCTTTTTCGTTTCAGGCGCCTTTTCCGGCTCTCTTTCCGGTTCCGGCACAGGCGTTTCTTCTTCTATCCGTTCCGGTTCGGATACCGCCGCCTTTTCCTCCGCCGGTTCCGGCATTCTTTCGATTTTTCTTTCTGGTTCCGGCATTCTTTCGATTTTTCTTTCCGGTTCCGGCGCAGGCGCTTTTTCCTCCACCCTCTCCGGTTCCGCTGTTTTTTCCGGCAGGGGCACAGCCGCCGTCTCCGGCATCCGTCCCGGAAGGTCCGCAGGCAGCCTTTCCGGCATCTGTTCCGGAAGATTCGCCTGCGGAGCGGCCTGTTCCGGTCTCCGTGCCGGTTCCTCCGTCAGCTGCTCCTCTGCCCGGATCATTTCAGGTTCCTTCGGCAGATCCGCGTACTCTTTGGAAGGTTCCGCCTCAGATCCCTGCATTCCGGCCGGAGGCGTTATCTCAGCCTGACGGTCCTGTACGGCTGCCGCCGCCTTCAATGCATTCTGTACCTCTTCCGCCGCCCAGATCTTTGTATGCGCGGAGATCACGCTCTCCGCCCGGCTGACGCGTTCCCTGTCCCTTCGGTCTACCGGGATCCGCTCTTCCTTCTGCAGGCGCTCCAGCACACCCTTTCTGGAGGTTTCATCAAAATCCCGGAACAGGGCTCCGGTCTGCTCCTGCACACGCTGAAGAAGCTCCTGTCTGTGCTTCTCCTCGTTCTCGCGCTTCATCTTTTCCCATTCACGCATGATATCCTCAAGGTTCATCTGTCCGGTGATCTGCTTTTCCATCGGACGCTCTTCAGGCACGATCATGCCGATCTGCCCGTCGTATTCCTGGGAAAGATAATTTTCGTAATCCGTCTGTCCGCCGCGCTCCGGCTGCCTGTTATGCTCCGGCTGCCCGCTGTACTCCGGCTGCCCGTCCGCTTCTTCCATCTCATGATATCCGGCGCTTCCCTCCGGGAACTGTCCCGCAGCTTCTTCCGCCGGCGCTTCCACAGAAGGCCTGTCCGCCTCCCGCTCCGCCGCTGCAGCATTCCTTCCTTCCTGCATCAGCTCCTTCATGCTCGCCGCAAGTTCCTTCTGCAGGTTAATGGTATTATATTTTCCCACATCCATGGTCTTCACCTGGATGTCCATTTCCTGCCCTCCGGCCGCAGAAGCCCTGGACGCGCTCCGTTCGGGCTCTTTTACAGCCGGCTCCTCCGGCACCCGCAGCCCCTGCCTGCGCATCATGTACGCGTCAAATTTCTTCTGCTGGGAAGGAGACAGCGGCTGATGAAGCAGCTTCAGCTCCATCGCCTTCAGCACGTATTTCCCTTCCCCAAACCAGAGGATCAGTTCGTCACACTCCTCCACGCATTTGGTCGCAAGCCCTACCCTGTGATACAGATAAGCCAGTTCATACGCCCATTTCTCCCGGTAATCCTTCTTCTTAAGCTCCTCAAGAACCGCAATCCGTTCCTCAAGCCCCACGTCCTGCGCCTCATAGAGCTTATACTGAAGGATATATTTTCCGCTGTCATTCGGCGCGACCTGTTCAAAATCCTTATAATACGCCACCGCGCCTACCACATCCCCCATTCTGATGGACAGGTCGCAGAGCGAATACAGGATCATCCTGCCGGAAGGATGACGTTCATTTGCCATCTCCAGCAGCAGCTTGGCGTCTTCAAACCTGCGGTTTACCTTATACACATCGCTGACTGTACAGAGCATCATCACGCTCTTCACTCTCGTCCAGTCGATCGTGTCGGCGACTCTGGCCGCTTCCACGTATTTTTTCTGTGAAATTAACGTTTTTATTTCTTCAGCGCGTATCTTATATTCATATTTATCCAAGGGAGTCACCTCTGCCGTAAACTGATATGCCGTTAAGCCTATTACATCTTTTTTAGTGTACCATAGCGCCGTAGTATTGTCAAAGTCAAACCGCCCGCCCCGATCCGCGGATACTGGAATTTCCTTCCTGTATGCAAACGTTTTTCCATCCATCTTTTCTCACGTTTCAGGCATAGAAAAACAGCTGCCCGTTTTGTCCGGGCAGCCGGTATCATAACCTGCATTTCAGGCGGGAGGATCCCTGCCGTCAATAATCCACAGTCTCCAGATATTTCATGTAGCTGACTACCATGAGCGCGATCTTAAAGGTCAGCGCATCATCGAAAACGCGGATATCCAGCCCCGTGCTTTTCTGAAGCTTTTCGATCCTGTAAACCAGCGTGTTCCTGTGGATGAACAGCTGTCTGGAGGTCTCGGAAACGTTCAGGTTATTCTCAAAGAACTTGTTGATCGTAGTAAGCGTCTCCTCCTCCATGTCATAGGGTACGTTATCTCCAAAGATCTCCTCGATGAAGATCTTGCACAGGTTGACGGGAAGCTGGTAGATCAGCCTGCCGATGCCAAGCCTCGCATACGCGATGACGCTCTTTTCCGCATAGAAGATCTTTCCCACATCAAGCGCCATCTTGGCCTCTTTATAGGATTTGGATACTTCCCGCAGTTCACCCACGACGGTGCCGTAAGCAACCCGCACACTCATCATCGCTTCGCTGTTCATCATATCCACGATCATATCGGCCGTCTTTTCGATCGTCTCCTGATCGTCCGCGGATTCCACCGCCTTAACCAGAATGATGTTCTTCTCGTCAACCGCCGTGATGTAATCGCCGTTCTGGCTGGAAAACAGACTTCTTAAAAGCTCTGTCGCACTGTTATCCTTCTCCACCTTCGTTTCGATCAGATACACAATACGGGGGCATTCCACCTCAATATGAAGCTTCTGCGCACGGTTATAGATATCTACCAGCAGAAGATTGTCCAGGATCAGGTTCTGGAAGAAGCTGTTTCTATCAAACCTCTCTTTATAGGCGATGATCAGGTTCTGGATGGTGCTTACCGCGATCTTTCCCACCATGTAAACATCATCGCTGGGTCCCTGCGCTACCAGAATATAGGCCGGTTCTCCGTCATCCAGTATCTTCAGCAGATGGCGTCCTCCCACCACCTGGCTGTCGGCAGGTGAGGAAGCGAAATTCTCAATGATCTCTCCCGAAATATCAATATCCTCTGTCGTAGCGGCGACTTTCATCCCCTCCACATCATAAACTCCCAGGTCTACCTTGGTGATTGCCCTCAGCTCATCTATGCTGTTCTGTATTACCTGATTGGAAATCATCTCTCTTTCCGTCCTTTCCCAGTCTTTCTTTACTATAACAGAAAAAAAGGGAAGATGCAAACGCACCCTCCCTTATATTTCCTGTGATTAGTTGGTGATGATCTGCTCGGTTTCCTTATCGAATACGTGGATCTTCTCAACGTCGAAAGCAAACTTAACAGTGTCGCCAGGTCTGGAAGTCGTACGAGGATCCACTCTTGCGGTGATCGGGAACTCAGCCAGATCGAAGTACAGGAATACTTCTGCACCAAGCAGCTCGTATACTCTTACGGTAGACTCAAATACGCACTTCGCAGTCTCAATGAACATCTGCTGATCATAAATGTCTTCCGGACGGATACCGAAGGTAACGGTCTTTCCAACATAACCGCCATCGATCAGCTTCTTGGACTTCGCGGGAGGCAGCGGAATGGACTTTCCTGCAACCTTCAGGGAAGCGTTATTTCCATTCGCTTCAACAACGGCATCCAGGAAGTTCATCTGAGGAGATCCCATGAATCCTGCAACGAACAGGTTCTGAGGCTTCTCATACAGGTTCTGAGGAGTATCTACCTGCTGGATAACGCCGTCCTTCATAACTACGATTCTGGTTCCCAGCGTCATAGCTTCGGTCTGGTCATGGGTAACGTAGATGATGGTGGTTCCCAGTCTCTGATGCAGCTTGGAAATCTCAACACGCATCTGTACACGCAGCTTCGCATCCAGGTTGGACAGAGGCTCGTCCATCAGGAATACCTTAGGATTACGAACGATAGCACGTCCCATAGCAACACGCTGTCTCTGGCCACCGGACAGAGCCTTCGGCTTACGGTCAAGGAGAGGAGTCAGGTCAAGGATCTTGGCAGCTTCCTTAACCATCTTATCGATCTCAGCCTTCGGAACCTTTCTCAGCTTCAGGCCGAATGCCATATTGTCATATACAGACATATGAGGATACAGAGCGTAGTTCTGGAATACCATTGCGATATCTCTGTCCTTAGGCTCCACATCGTTTACTACTCTGTCGCCAATCTTCAGTTCTCCGGAAGAAATATCCTCCAGACCTGCGATCATACGAAGGGTCGTGGACTTACCGCATCCGGACGGACCTACGAAGATGATGAATTCTTTATCAGCGATCTCCAGGTTGAAGTCCTTTACGGCTTCAAATCCGTTAGGATATACCTTGCAGACATTTTTTAATGATAAACTTGCCATTTTGTCAGCCTCCCTAAAAATAATGGTTTACATGTATCCAGTGACATTCCGTCAACTGAGCCTGCTCTTAGTATAACTGAGAAAAAAAGTTTTGACCATACCACAAATTCACAAAGATTTAACGAGCCATTGTCAAATTTGCTAACAAAAGGATAGCCGTCTTTTGGGGCCTGTCAACATGCCGAATTCAGCAAACCAAAGTTATACAGTTTTACCATAGGAACCTCATTCCGTCCCTTCCGGATGCTCCTGATTCCCCTGCGTCTCTTCCAGCTTTTCCCGCTCCGCCTCCAGGGCTGCGCGCTCCTGCTGGATCTGCCCGCGGACCTGCTCTTCTTCCAGCTTTCTCTGCTTTTCTTCCTCTTCTTCCCGGATGAATGACAGCGTTTCCAGTTCCCCGCCGTTTTCCGCGTTCTCTTCCTCCGGCTCGAAACGCCTGAAGATCTTAACAAACTGTTTGCTGCACAGATACGCCGGCACGGAAAAGCCGAACAGGATCACAAAGGGGATCGACTGCGGCACGAGCAGGACCAAAGCGATCGGGATCAGGTTTATGATCACCAGAAGGACCGTCCTTGGAAGGTTCAGGATGCTCATCAGGAACGCGTTGCGGATCGTATTTTTCACCGTATTTTCAAAACGGGAGAGCACCGGGAACACATACAGCATGGTAAAAGCATAAATGACCGAAATGACAACGAGCAGTACGGTCATAACCTGTCCGAAGGAAAGAAGGCCGCTGCGGACAATGGAAAAGTCCCCCACAAGGATCAGGAATACCAGCACGGCCAGGATCCAGATGACCGTCGCCTGCCTGAAGTTCTCCTTAAAGGATTTGAAATATCCTCTGACCACATAGCATTCCTCTCCGCGGACCATCTTGATCGTCATATAATACAGCGCGGTCATCGCGTCTCCGGCCGTGATGATCGGGATGCATAAAAAAAACGTGATGATGTTCAGGATCATCAGGTCAGCCATCTTGGACAGAAACACCATCAGCGGGCTGTCCAGATTAAAAAATCTTCCCATATGTATCTCTCCTGTCTTTTTTTCTGCAGCGGCCGCACGGACCGCTGCCTGAGTCTCTGATAGCTATCATACTACGCCGTCCGGCTTCACGCAAGCGAATTCCAAAACACGGCCTATCCGAAAAGCCCGATCACAAAGCCCTTCATGGTTTCTCCCATTTCATGGAAAAATTCCCGGAAGGTCTTCTTTACTTCCTTTACCGCCGCTTCCTTTACCGGCTCCACGATATTTTCCCGGACCGCTTCATCCGCGCTTTCCAGAATGGCGCTTCCGTATTTTTCATATAAGGCCCGGGCTCCGTCGAGGATCTCTTCCCGGCCAAGATCCAGTCTGTCTGCCTGAAGCACCCATCCTGTGATCTGCTCCTTCTGTTCTTCCGTGAACGTGATGCCAAGCTCTTCCTGCGCCTTCCGGACAGCCTCGTCGATCTGCTCTTCGCTGGAAAGCTCCCCGTTCTCCAGCCTGTCCAGAAGCTCTTCCAGAAATGCTTTCTGACCGTCGTCCAAAAACTCCGTCCCATCCTGCTCCAGGGGCGCATCCGCCTGCAGGGTTCCCGCAGGCCAGGCCAGCGTCAGGAAAACCGCCGCCGCACAGATCCATGGCAGGCTCCCGGCGGCCTTCCTCACCATATTCCCGTTATCCTTCAATCCTTCTCCTTTCCGGGGCTTCTCCCGACTGGACCGTCTGCATGATCCATTCATACAGTTCCTTCTGAACCACGTCCCGGTCCGCCTCATTTACCAGCTCGTGGCGGTCGTTTTCGTACAGCTTCATGGATACGTCTTTCATCCCCAGCCGGAGGAAAGAATCGTATACCTGGCGGACCGCTCTTCCGTAGTCTCCAACCGGATCCATCTCCCCTGAAAGGAAGCGCACCGGCAGCCGCTTCGGCATTCCTGCCAGACGTTTTTCCTCATACAGTCTGTCGATCAGGGTAAACAGCGTCTCAAAGCCGTTTAAGGTAAAAGTAAATCCGCAGAGGGGGTCGGCATTGTATTTCGCCACCTCGTCTTTATCCCGGGAAAGCCAGTCCATAGGCGACTTGGGATGGGGGATTTTCCTGTCGTAGCTTCCGAAGGCCAGCGTATTCAGCAGCCCGCTTTTATGCTTTTCTCCCTGCAGGGCCTTCAGGATACGCGAAAGCCCAAGGGACACCTGAAGAAGCCTCTCCGGCTGCATCCCGGTCCCCATGATCACCGCTCCGGAAAGGCCTTCGCCGTACCGGCACAGATAATTTCTCAGGATAAAGGAACCCATGCTGTGTCCCAGCATCAGATAAGGGAGACGCTCCTGCCGCTTTGTCTGATTTCCGGGATCCCCCTCCCCGGACGCCTGCGTCCTGCCCCGCAGGGCATGCACATCCTCTAGCAGCACATCCGGCGCGTTCCCGTGACAGAAATAGCCGTATGGGTGATCCTTTCCGACGCTTTTCCCATGGCCCAGATGATCGTTTCCAACCACCCAGATCCCCCGGGCCGTAAGGAAACGGGCCAGCCGGTCGTAGCGGTCCGCATATTCCGCCATACCGTGCACGATCTGCAGGATACAGACCGGGGCGTCATCCGGCTTCCATTCAACCGCGTGGATCTGCGTTTTCCCGTCTGCGGAAGGATAATAAAATTCTCTTTTTTTCATGCGCGCCTCCTTATCCGGACTTCCCGGAGACAGGACGGCGCAGGCAGACTTCCCTGCCTGCGCCGTACGTCGGCTCCCTCTCCGGCTCAGCAGATCTCCGCTCCCGCGGGCATATCCTTTTCCGGGACCACAAGGGCAAGATTCCCGTCCGCGTCTTCCGCGCACAGAAGCATGCCTTCAGACAGCACGCCGGCCAGCTTTGCGGGCTTTAAGTTCACCAGTACCATCACTTTCTTTCCCACCATCTCCTGCGCGGTGTAGTGCGCCTTGATGCCGGAAACGATCTGCTTTACCTGGCTTCCGATCTTCACCTGGGAGCAGAGCAGCTTTTTGGACTTCTTCACCTCTTCGCAGGCGATGATTTCTCCCACCTGGAACTGCATTTTCGCGAAATCCTCATAGCTGATCTCCGGCTTCGCCTCGATGTCGATCACAGAGCCGTCCGCGCTTTCGGCGGTCTGAGCGGCGCTGCCGTTCTCTGCCGCCACGCCGTTTTGGCCCGCCGCGCCCTGCGCCGTTTTATCCTGCGCCGCGCCGCTTCCGGCCTCCGCAGCGGCTCTTCTTTCCGCGAACATGGCTTCCGCCTTTTCCACGACCTCCTTCACGTCCAGACGCGCGAACAGGATCTGCGGTTTTTCCGTCACCTTTGTGCCGTTCACATAATGGCCGAAAGTGCCGCACTCCTCGAAGGAAGGAAGAACCGTGTTCAGCTGTCCGGCGATATTCGCGGCCGTGCCGGGCATAAAGGGCTCCAGCAGGGATGCGCCGATGGTGATGGATTCCACCAGGTTGTAAAGGACCGTGGACAGGCGGTCCTTCTTCGCCTCGTCCTTGGCAAGAACCCAGGGCTCCGTCTCGTCAATGTATTTGTTGCAGCGCTTGAAGAGGGAGAAAATTTCCGTCATGGCGTCCGCCACGCGCAGGTCCTCCATCTTCGCCGCCGCCTTCGCGTACGTTCCGGTGACCACCGCCTTCAGGTCCTCATCCACGGCCTCCGCCGCGCCCTTGTCGCAGACCACGCCGCCGAAATACTTGTTGCTCATGGAGATAGTGCGGTTCACCAGATTGCCCAGGGTATTTGCCAGGTCGGAATTGATCCGGTCCGTCAGAAGCTCCCAGCTGATCACGCCGTCGTTTTCAAAGGGCATCTCATGCAGCACGAAGTAACGCACCGCGTCCACGCCGAAGAAATCCACCAGATCGTCCGCGTACATCACGTTTCCCTTGGACTTGCTCATCTTGCCGTCGCCCTGCAGAAGCCAGGGATGGCCGAAGATCTTCTTCGGCAGAGGCTCGCCCAGCGCCATCAGGAAGATGGGCCAGTAGATCGTGTGGAAACGGATGATATCCTTTCCGATCAGGTGCAGGTCGGCGGGCCACAGCTTCTTATACTGCTCGCTGCTGTTTCCGTCCGCGTCATAGCCGATTCCGGTGATGTAGTTGGTCAGCGCGTCCAGCCACACATAGACCACATGCCTGTCGTCAAAATCCACAGGGATGCCCCACTTGAAGGAGGTTCTGGACACGCACAGATCCTGCAGGCCGGGAAGCAGGAAGTTGTTCATCATCTCATTTTTGCGGGACACGGGCTGGATGAACTCCGGATGTTCATTGATATGCTTGATCAGCCTGTCCGCATACTTACTCATCTTGAAAAAGTAAGCCTCTTCCTTCGCGGGCTTCACCTCGCGTCCGCAGTCGGGGCATTTTCCATCCACCAGCTGGGACTGGGTCCAGAAGGATTCGCAGGGCGTGCAGTACAGCCCTTCGTAATAGCCTTTGTAGATATCGCCCTGGTCATACAGTTTTTTGAAGATCTTCTGCACCTGCTTTACGTGCGGCGCGTCCGTGGTGCGGATGAACTTGTCGTAGGAGGTTCCCATCAGATCCCACAGACGCTTCACCTCGCCCGCCACTTTGTCCACATATTCCTGGGGGGACACGCCCGCCTCTTCGGCCTTCAGCTCGATCTTCTGGCCGTGCTCGTCCGTTCCGGTCTGGAAGAATACGTCATAGCCGTCCTTTCTTTTGAACCGGGCGATGCTGTCCGCCAGCACGGCCTCGTAGGTGTTGCCGATATGGGGCTTTCCCGAGGTGTAGGCGATGGCCGTGGTGATATAATATTTTCCCTTCATCTTTACGCTCATTTTCTTTTGCTCCTTTCTTCCCGTTCGATCCGGAAGGTACCTGAAAGCCGATTGTTCCGCGCGTCCGGGGCTTTCATAACAAAAGCCCGCCTTCTCAATTTTAAGCTTTTGTTAAAATCAAGAAGACGGGCGCGATTCCCGTGGTACCACTTCTCTTCGCCGCAGCCTCGCGGATACGGCCTCATCAGGTACTGCGGCATGCTTCTGCCGGAAATGTCCCGCCGGCCTTCTGCCTGGAACGGGATCGTCCGCATCCATTGCCTTCATACCCTGCCGCTGTAACAGGCGGCACCTGTCGCAGCCTTACCGCAATGCGCGGCTCGGTGCGCTGCTCCGTAAGCCATGTTCCATCGTTTTCCGTCAGGCCTTCTCAGCCGGCGTTTCCGCCTCCCGGCCTTCTCTGTAAGACTTCCCGCGATGTACTCTCTTCTTCAACGCTTTTGCTTTTTCAGATTAGCACACCGCGGCCGGATTGTCAAACATCCCCTGCTATCTGCAGTATCCTGTCCCCATGTCCACCACGTTCCGAAGCGGTTCCCCTTTCCGGAAACGCTCCAGATTCTCCGCGAAAATATCGCAGATCTGCTCCAGTGTTTCCGGCAGAGAATAACCGCCGGAAATATGGGGCGTGATCAGCGCGCCAGGGGCGTTCCAGAGAGGATGGCCGGCCGGAAGCGGCTCCGGATCCGTCACATCCAGGGCTGCTCCGGCTATTTTCCCTGCATAAAGGGCGTCGCTCAGCGCGTCGGTATCGATAGCCGTCCCGCGCCCCACGTTCAGCACAACGGCGTTTGGCTTCAGCAGCCCGATCCGCTCCCGGTCCAGGACATGATAGGTGGACGCGTTTCCGGGAAGGCTCAACGCCACCACGTCCGCGCGGGGCAGAAGCTGATCCAGAGCTTCCAGGCCGTGGAGCTCGTTTGCCGCCGCATCCCCGGCCAACGTTTTTTCTGAAACACGTCTTCGGATCCCAATGGTATAACAGCCCAGCGCCCTCATTTTCCGGGCAAAGGTCCTTCCGATATCCCCCAGGCCGACCACCAGTACGACGGTTCCCTGGACCACTCCCACATGGCCTTCCCTTTTCCACTCATGGCGCAGTTGATCCGCATAATACAGATGCAGCTTTTTGCGCAGCATGAAAAGGGAGGCGATCATATGCTCCGAAATGGCAAGCCCATAGGCTCCTGTGGCGTTGGTCAGGACCGCGCCTTCGGGAAGGAGCCCGGGCTCACAGTACCCTTCCGTTCCCGCGTTGTTCAGCTGGATCCATTTCAGCCCGCGCGAAAAGCGCGCCTGGGAGGGATCGTCCAGGTTTCCAAGGATCACATCCGCTCCGGAAAGGAGTTCCTCCGTAACCTCGCTTTTCAGCCGGAAAATAAGCTGTTCCGGCCCGGCGGCTTTCCGAATTCTGCTTTTCTGTTCTTCCGTAAAAGGCGGCGTTACTATGATCTTCATTTTTCCTCCATACCTCAGCGTCACGAAACGTATGATTCCTGCGCTGAGGATCACGCGCCAGGTTTTCTGGCTCCGGCAGCTTTTTCAGATCTCGGCAGGCTTTCCGGTTTCGGCCGCGTTCAGGACCGCCATCATATCCCGGACATTCTGTCCGATGTCTCCGTGAAAAACGGCAGAACCCGCAACAATGACATTGGCTCCCGCTTCCAGGACGGTGGAAACGTTCTGTTTCGTGATCCCTCCGTCTACTTCAATATCCACATTCAGCCCTTTTTCTTTGATCATTTTTCTGGCTTCCCGGATCCTTTCCGTAGAAGCTGGAAGATATCTCTGTCCGCCAAAACCGGGCTCCACCGTCATCACAAGAAGCATATCGATCTTATCCAGATACTTTTCCACACTGCGGATGGGCGTAGCCGGCTTAACCGACAGCCCGGCCTTCCTGCCAAGGCTGTGGATCCAGTCCAGGGTTTCCTCAACATTACTGCAGGCCTCCACATGCACGGTAATGATATCCGCCCCGCTTCTGGCAAAATCAGCCGCGTATCTGGTCGGTTCTTCCACCATCAGGTGCACGTCAAAAATCATGTCCGTATATTTTCTCAGAGATGAGACCACGCACATGCCGAAAGAGATGGAAGGCACAAACATGCCGTCCATGATATCAATATGCAGATACTGCGCCCCGGCCTGCTCCGCCAGGTCGATCTGTTCTCCCAGCCGTGCGCAGTCGGCCGCCAGGATCGATGGAGATAGTATATTCATATTCCCTCATTTCTCTGCTGCCGCAGGGCAGCTTTCCCCTTCCTGAAACAACGGCTGCCGGCCTCCCACAAAGGACGCCGGCAGGTCTTCCCTTTATCCTGTCCAGGCGGCACGTGCCCGCGGTATTTCCCGCAGGCTCCTTCCGCGTCAGGAAAAAAGGTATTATTTTACAAAATCCTTTACTTTCGCGTAGATTCCTTCTCCGTCCAGGCCATACTTCGCGACCAGTTCGGAAGCCGTTCCGGATTCTCCGAACACATCGTTGATACCAATGCGCAGGACGGGAGTGGGGGCCTTCTCGGAAAGCGCCTCGCAGACCGCTCCGCCCAGGCCGCCGATGATGGTATGTTCTTCCGCCGTCACCACTTTTCCGGTCTTTTTCGCGGACTTCACGATGAGCTCCGTATCCAGGGGCTTGATGGTGTGGATATTGATGACTTCCGCGCTGATGCCGTCGGCAGCCAGCTTATCCGCCGCTTCCAGTGCGGAAGAAACACAGATGCCGGTGGCGACGATGGTCACGTCGCTGCCTTCCCGCAAGACCTCTCCCTTTCCGATCTCGAACTTATAGTCCTCCCTGTCGTTGATGATCGGAACCGCCGCGCGTCCGAAGCGCAGGTAAACAGGGCCCACATATTCGATGGCCGCCTGCACCGCAGCTCTCGCTTCCACCGCGTCGCTGGGATTGATCACCACCATTCCGGGAATGGCGCGCATCAGGGCGATATCCTCCAGGCACTGGTGGGAAGCGCCGTCTTCCCCTACGGTAATGCCTGCATGGGTAGCGCCGATCTTCACGTTCAGATGAGGATAGCCGATGGAATTGCGCACCTGCTCGTAAGCGCGTCCGGACGCGAACATGGCAAAGGTGCTGGCGAAGGGGATCTTTCCCACGGTGGAAAGCCCTGCCGCGATTCCCATCATATTGCATTCCGCGATACCGCAGTCAATGTGGCGGTCCGGATAAACCTTCTGAAACGCATCCGTTTTCGTAGCATTTGCCAGATCCGCATCCAGGACCACCAGGTCAGGATACTGTGCGCCGAATTCCGCGAGCGCCTTGCCATAGGCTTCTCTGGTCGCCATTTTCTGAACCGTCTTCGTTACTTCTGACATAATGCTTCACCTGCTTTCTCCAAATCTGCCATGGCAACCGCGAACTGCTCATCGTTGGGAGCCTTTCCGTGCCACTCCGCTTTGCCTTCCATAAAGGAAACGCCCTTGCCCTTCACGCTGTGGGCGATGATCGCCGTGGGCATGCCCTTCGTTTCTCTCGCTTCCTGAAACGCGGCGCGCAGTTCGTTGAAATCATGCGCGTTCACGTTGATCACATGGAAATTAAAGGCTTCAAATTTCTTATCGATCGGGTACGGGGAGCAGACCTTGTCAATGGGTCCGTCGATCTGCAGGCCATTGTTGTCCACGATCACCACCAGGTTGTCCAGCTTGTGGAAGCCTGCGAACATGGCGGCCTCCCAGACCTGTCCCTCTTCGATCTCACCGTCTCCCAGAAGCGTATAGACACGATAGTCCCTGTTGTCCAGCTTGCCGCCAAGCGCCATTCCCACAGCCGCGGAAATGCCCTGTCCCAGGGAACCGCTGGACATGTCAACGCCGGGGGTATACTGCTTGCTGGGATGGCCCTGCAGATAGGAGCCAAGATGCCTGAGCGTAGTCAGGTCCTCCACCGGAAAATATCCTCTGTGCGCCAGCGTAGAGTACAGTCCCGGAGCGTTATGGCCCTTGGAAAGCACAAAACGGTCCCTTTCCGGCATATCCGGATTCTTCGGGTCGATATTCATCTCTTCAAAATAGAGATAGGTAAAAATGTCTGCTGCCGAGAGGGATCCGCCGGGATGGCCGCATTTGGCGCTGTGTACGCCGGTAATGATCCCCTTGCGGATCTCGTTCGCCATTTTGGCGAGTTCAAGATTCTCCATGAAATTTTCCTCCGTCTTTGTGATTGGAAGCAGCCCGCGCCGCCGCCTCCTGCCGTCTGGCATGACAGGGAACGGGCCGTGCGCCGGCTTCATCCGGCTGCATCCAGTAGTTTACATCATTTTACCCCGCTTTGTCCATAGTAAGCGTTGGCGCCGTGCTTCCTGTAATAATGTTTATCCTGAAGTTCCTGGGGCGCAGGCTGGATACGGGGATTGATGGTCTCCGCGCGGTAAGCCATTTTGGCGACTTCTTCCAGGACAACGGCGTTGTGGACAGCCTCATGGGCGTCCTTTCCCCAGGCGAAGGGGCCATGGTTCTTGCACAGAACACAGGGAACCGCCGCGGGATCCTTTCCCATTGCCTTAAATTCGTTCACGATCAGATGGCCGGTATTTTCCTCATAGGCCTCGTCGATCTCCTCTTTGGTCAGGCATCTCAGACAGGGAACCTCTCCGTAGATATAGTCCGCGTGGGTGGTCCCGTAACAGGGGATGCTCCTGCCCGCCTGCGCCCAGCTGGTCGCGTAGGAGGAGTGGGTGTGGACGATCCCTCCGATTTCCGGAAACGCCTTGTAAAGCTCCACATGGGTCGCGGTATCGGAAGAGGGATTGTATTTTCCTTCCACCTTATTTCCGTTCAGGTCCACGATGACCATGTCGTCCGGAGTGAGCTTATCATAGTCCACGCCGCTGGGCTTAATGGCGAACAGCCCGCTTTCTCTGTCGATCTCGCTCACATTTCCCCAGGTAAAGGTCACAAGCCCATACTTGGGCAGAAGCATATTGGCTTCATAGACTCTTTTTTTCAGCTCTTCTAACATGTTAACTGCCTTTCCGGGCCGGGCCTCTTACATGGCCCGGCCTCTGTCAATCCGATTCTTTCCGACGTTTCCTAAATCAGCGTTTCCACAGCCGCTTTTTCAATGGGAAGCCCGGCCGCATAGCGCTTCACGAACACGTTGAAGCCTTCCACATCCTTTTCATCGGGATTCAGGGTTACGCCCTCCTGTCCGGCAAATACGGCGCGGTTCAGGAAATCGGCAAGGCTCTCTCCTTCTTTCTTATGCAGCATATAGGAAGCCAGCAGGGCAATGCCCCACGCGCCGCCCTCTCCCGCCGTCTCCATGACGGTAACGGGCGCGTTGACCGCCGCGGCCAGGATCTTCTGGCCCACCTCTTTTGTCTTGAACAGGCCGCCATGGCCCATCAGACGGTCGATCTGCACGCCTTCTCCCTTCAGCAGGATGTCCAGGCCGGTTTTCAGGGCGCCCAGGGAGGTGAACAGATGCACGCGCATGAAGTTCGCCAGGTTAAAGCGGCTTTCCGGATTTCTCACGAACAGCGGACGGCCCTCTTCAAAGCCGGTGATATGCTCCCCGGAAAAATAGTTGTAAGCCAGCAGGCCGCCGCAGTCCGGATCCCCCTCCAGAGCCTTGCGGTACAGGGTCCCGAACAGGTCGTTTCTGTCCACCTTCATGCCGAAGGCCTCCGTGAATTCCGCGAAAAGGCTGATCCACGCGTTCAGGTCGGAGGTGCAGTTATTGCAGTGCACCATGGCGACAGCGCTTCCGTCGGGAGTGGTCACCATATCGATCTCGGGATGGACTGCCTTCAGGTCCTTCTCCAGGACCACCATGGCGAATACGCTGGTTCCGGCAGATACGTTGCCGGTGCGCTTCGCCACGCTGTTGGTGGCAGTCATGCCGGTTCCCGCGTCTCCCTCCGGAGGGCAGACAGGGATGCCGGCCTTCAGGTTCCCGCTCACATCCAGAAGCTTCGCGCCTTCCTCCGTCAGCGTGCCCGCAGGCTCACCCGCAAGGAGGATCTCCGGCAGGATAGCGGAGAGCGTCCAGGGATACCCCTTGTCCGCGATCAGCTTTTCAAAGGTATCGATCATGGCCGCGTTGTACTGCTTCGTCTGCGCGTCGATGGGAAGCATCCCCGCCGCCTCGCCGATGCCAAGGACCTTCCTTCCGGTCAGCTTCCAGTGTACATAACCCGCCAGGGTGGTCAGGTACGCGATATCCTTTACATGCTCCTCCCCGTTCAGGATCGCCTGATACAGATGGGCAATGCTCCATCTCTGGGGAATGTTGAAATGGAATGCCTCCGTCAGCTTCACGGAAGCCTCTTCCGTGATGGTGTTCCTCCAGGTACGGAAAGGCACCAGCATCTCCCCGTTTTTATCAAAAGGAAGATAGCCGTGCATCATGGCGCTGAAGCCCAGCGCGCCCACCGTGGTCAGGGTAACGCCGTATTTTTCCTGCACATCCTTCGCCATATTGGCATAGCAGTCCTGCAGGCCGGTCCAGATATCCTCTTTGCTGTAGGTCCAGATATTGTTCTCATAACGGTTTTCCCACTCGTGATCGCCGGACGCGATCGGGGCGTTGTCCTCCCCGATCAGCACCGCCTTGATCCTGGTGGAACCAAATTCAATTCCGAGGGTAGTCCTTCCCTCCAAGATCATCTGCTTAATATCCATTTTCCTTCTCCATCCGTTTTTATATTATCTGTAATAAATGCTGTTCCAGCGAAGCTCGTTCTTCAGGCCCTTAATGGTGGTGTTCTTATCGATGACCACGCTCTCGATTCCCATAGCGTCCGCCCAGTCAACCATCTGATCAACGGTCAGATCGTAAGAGAACGCGGTATGATGGGCGCCTCCTGCCAGGATCCAGGCCTGCGCGCCGACTGCCAGATCCGGTTCGGGCGTCCAGAAAGCCGTAGCGACAGGAAGCTTGGGCATTTCCTTCTCGCACTTCTTGCAGTTCACCGCATTGATGATGAGACGGAAACGGTTTCCAAGATCCACCAGGGAAGTGGCTACCGCGGGGCCGGTCTTGGAAGTAAATACCAGACGGGCGGGATCCTCCCTGTTCCCCATGGACAGAGGCTGTACCTTGATGGAAATCGGGCCGTCCGCGATGGTCGGGCAAACCTCAAGCATATGCGCCTCCAGGACGCCTTCCTTGCCGGGAACCAGGTTGTAGGTATAGTCTTCCATAAAGGAAGTTCCCTTCGCGTTCGGGGTACCTGCCGCCATGATCTTCATCAGGCGTACCATGGCCGCCGTCTTCCAGTCGCCTTCTCCGCCGAAGCCGTAGCCCTTCTCCATCAGTCTCTGGATGGCAAGGCCCGGAAGCTGCTTCAGTCCTCCCAGCATGCCGAAGTGGGTCACGATAGCCTGATAGTTCCCATCCTCCAGGAACTTCTCCAGGCCGATCTCGATCCTGGCCTGCTCCGCCACATGTCTCCTGAATTCCTCCGGATCCCTTCCCTCCAGAAGAATGTTGTATCTGCTGTAATATTCCTCCACCAGAGCGTCCACGTCGCCCTGCGCCACGGCGTCCACATATTCCACCGCGTCGTTCACGCAGTAGTGGTCGATCTCCCAGCCGAACTTGATCTCCGCTTCCACCTTGTCGCCTTCGGTCACGGCAACGTTGTTCATGTTATCGCCGATCCTGCAGACTCTGATGTGGGAGGACTCCATCACGCCGATGGCCGTTCTCATCCAGCTTCCCAGAGCATCCTGAACGGCAGGGCTTGCCCAGTGGCCCACGATCACCTTACGCTCGATCCCCATGCGGGATACGATATGGCCGTATTCCCTGTCGCCGTGGGCGGACTGGTTCTCATTCATGAAATCCATATCGATGGTATCATAAGGGATCTCTTCATTAAACTGAGTGTGCAGATGGCACAGAGGCTTTCTGTACTCCTTCAGGCCCAGGATCCACATCTTGGCCGGGGAGAAGGTGTGCATCCAGGTGATCACGCCCGCGCACTCCGGATCCTCGTTCGCCGCGTTCAGCGTCCTTCTGATGGTGGCAGGGTCGATCAGGGTGGGCTTTAACACCACTTCAAAGGGAAGCCTTCCTGAAGCGTTTAAGCCCTCCACGATCTTCGCGGAATGCTCCGCCACCTTTCTCAGGCACTCGTCTCCGTACAGATCCTGAGATCCGGTACAGAACCAGAACTTGTAATTTGCTCCTGTTTTCATGTTTCTCTACCTCCTTGTTTTGGTTTCTCTGTTATCTATGCTGAAAAAAATTCAAAACAGCCTTTTCACCGAATCCCGCTCCACGATCTCTGCCTCAAATTCGCAGGTCGCGTCGAAGCTCCTGTTCTTCATCAGGGCGAGCAGATTCTCCGCCGCCTTCTCACCCAGCCGGTCCGCCGGATGATGGACGCTCGTCAGCCGGGTATCCGACAGCTCCGCCAGCTCCGAATCATCGACGCTGATCAGGGAAATGTCCCCGGGTATGCCAAGCCCCTCCTCTTTCAGAAGGTTCTCCAACAAAAAAGCCAGCTTGTCGTTATAGCAGAAAACAGCCGTACAGTCCCGGAAGGAGCGAAGGACCGCCGCCCGGCAGTCGGAAAAATTCTTCTCGCCCTCCGTATCCAGCCACATGGTCCCGCGGTCCCCGGCCGGAATCCCCAGCCTTCTGCACGCGGCCAGATATCCTTCATATCTCAGGCGCCCCTGCCCATCGTCAAGCTTCATCAGGGCTCCGATCCTCTTATGCCCAGCCTGTGCCAGATACTCCACCGCCCGCTCCGCCGCCTGGCGGTCATTTAACGTCACGTGCGGCAGAGACAGCTCCCGGTAATAGCTGTTGATGAACAGGATGGGGATGCCCCGCTCCGCCAGCGTCCGGATCAGGGGCAGGTTGGGATTCGGCAGACCGCTCTTGGTGGCCTCCATGATGATCCCGCCCACATCGTCCCTTCTGACGATGTCTTCCAGCACGATCCGTTCCCGCTCCAGAAGATTGTTGGTAAAAGCGATCTGGACGGAATAGCCTCTCTCAAACAGATAATTCTCAATCCCCTGTATGGTCCTGGGGAAAATATAGCTGTCCACATAGGTGGAGATCACCGCGATCCTTGTCCGGTTCTCCGGCGGCATTTCCCGGAAGCCCTTCACATAGGTGCCGCTTCCCCGCCGGCGGGCAAGAAGCCCTTCCTCCTCCAGCAGGCTGAGCGCGTGCCGCACGGTCTGCCGGGAACAGCCGTACGCCGCTGTCAGCTCATTTTCCGAGCGCAGCTTCTCTCCCGGCTTCAGTTCCCCTCCCTGAATCCTTTCCCGCAGAAGGGCGGCAAGCTGCAGGTATTTTGTTTCCTTTTCCAAACCGCTCCTCCCCTTCTTCCCTTTTCCGGCGAAAATCATGCTTGTCTCACGCAGACTGTCCGCCGCCTCAAGTTGTATCATTGATATTCTCAAAGTTGTATGTACATTTCCATCATTTTTTTGGAAATTGTTCTGTTTTAGGCACAAATTTTCATTTTTCATCCGCCGTTTCCGGAGCGTCCGGGAAAAATTGTGCATCTTTCCGTCTTATGCCCCTCATTTTTCCGCAAAAATCCGTTAGTTTCAATATATTCCATTCCGGGCGGCATGTCAATATGATTTTGGGAAAAGCGGGACTATTTTTACGGAAATCCTTCCTCCTTTCCTGTTCCTGGAACCGCACCCCGGAGAAGATCCTGAAGCATTGAAACAAGTCTTATTCCGTCTCATTGCAGAGAAGATCTGTAGTCAAAGTTGTATGATACTTTTTAAGTTCAATCCCCATCCCCAGGCATAAAATATTTTTTTCAAAAAAAAGCTTGACAGTCTGGCCAAAACTGGTTAAAATGATTTTCGTTGCAGGCGGCTGCAGAACATACATGAGGCAGTACAGGCCCAGATAGCTCAGTTGGTAGA
>DWUW01000230.1 GCA_019120525.1 Candidatus Eisenbergiella stercorigallinarum
GAAGCAGGGAAAAGCTTTTGAGCAGATGCCAGAAGCCCTTCACATCGTCCTGGCGTCCCATGGAGACGATCACCCGGCCGCAGCCCGCAAAGGGAAGGCGCTCCTTCTCCCCCGCCTCTTTCGCCTGAGCCTGGATACCGGCCAGATCGAAGGGATTGTACAGAGTGCACACCTTCCGACAGGAAAAGCGCTCCTCCAGCTCCCGCTGGATCAGCCTGGAGCAGGAAACCACCCGGTCCGAATGGCGGCAGAACAGGCGCAGAAGGCCGGGATTTCCCATATCCATGTAGCTGCGCACGCCGCACCAGACTTTTGCCCGCGCTTTCCCCTCCTGCTTCGCCACATTCTTTCGGAAGGGGCGCATTCCGGAAAAAACGTTCACCAGGTTGGCGGTGGGACCGAAGCTGTAGGCAATGTCGATGCCGTACTCCTCCTTCAGGGCGGCCACCCGTTTTGCCCGCCGGAACACATTGAACACCTTTCCCGCTTTCCCCTCCACGCTTTTCATATGAATGTCGATCACATGGAGGCCGCGGATATCGTAGGCGATGTCCATGGCGCTGAAAATGACGATATAAACCTCATAATACGGCTCCAGAAGCCGGGCCGTGGCAACGCATACCCGTTCAAAGCCGCCCTGATGCAGCATGGGCACGATGAGCATGATCTTTTTCTTCATACGGAATTCTCCTGCTTTTCTCTCAGTTTCTTTCTCCCAGATAAAGTCTCTCCAGGAATTTTACCTGATCCGAAACGTCGAATCCGGCGTCTTTTATGGCCTGCGCCATCTGTTTCCTCTCATAATTCCTGAGGGAAAGCACCTCCTGCGCCCAGGCAGCCGCTCCCTCTGTAAGAGAACGGGCCTGCGCCAGAGGCGTGATCAGGACCTCGTCCGTCACGCTGTCCGACACCAGGCAGCGAAGGCCGGCCGCCTGCGCCTCGATCACGGAGCCGGGCAGCCCTTCAAAGATGGAGGGAAACACAAAGTAATCCATGACCATGTAAAAATCCGCCACCCGCGCCTGATTTCCCGTAAAGATCACCCGGTCGGAAAGGCCGAGGGACGCGGCCTTTTCCCGCACGGAACCCATCAGGCCGCCTTCTCCCACAAGGAGCAGCCGGGAATCGGGAAGCTTCTTATGGATCTCCGCGAACACGTCCAGAAGAAAGGCGTGATTTTTCATGTGACCGAACCGCCCCACATGGCCGATGACAAATTCCCGCGCGCCGATGCCAAGCTCCGCGCGCTTCTGCTCCCGCGTTTTTTCCGAAAAAGCGAATTCCGCGGCGTCAATGGCGTTGGGGACGGTAATCACCCTGCCTTCCTCCACCATTTTTTTCCCGAATACGGCCTCTCCCGCAAGCCGGGAACAGGTCAGGCACACATCCGCCTTTTTCCCAAGATTCCTGCGCAGGAATCTTGTCATGGCTCCCTTCAGGCCGGGGTCCACACCGGCGCTTCTGGCGTGGGCGATGGCAAGCGGCACGCCCGCCGCCTTCGCGATGGGAAGATAAATAGAGGCCGTGCTGGTCATATGCCCGTGCACCGCCGCGTAGACCGGACGTCCATTCGCTGAATGCGCGCGGAAAAATTCCTTCCACGCCTTCCGGTAGGAAAACCAGTTCACCACCCGGAACCGGGGAACCCGGTATATATGTCCGCCCAGGCTTTCGATTTCCCTGTCAAAAAAGCCCTCCTCCTGCGAATGGACACAGAAATCAAACTGGATCCGGCTTCTGTCCAGATGCCGGTAGCTGTCCATCACCCGGCTTTCCGCGCCGCCAAGGCCGGTTCCCCCAAGCACCTGCAGCACCCTGACCGGTTTCTTCTGTTCCCATTCCTTTTCCTGGCTCATTCCTTCCCTGCTCCTTTTCCATTTCCAGCCGGGCTTCCCGGCTGGAGATCGCTTCACCCGGCTGCCCGGCCGTTCCGTTTTTATTTCAGCCGAAACGCGGATAGCGCCCGCACTGCCGCGCGTTTTCCACAAGCTAACGAGTATTCTGCAAGATTTCCCGCAAAACCGCGCTCTTTTGCAGGAAGCTCCAGAAGCCTCCCGTAAGAGATAAAATTCCCCGCGTGTTCTGCAAGCATTCTTTCATACCAGCCGATTTCGGCATCGTTCATGCCGTTGGCGTGGATCACCAGGGTAGTATATCCTTCACCTTCTCCAAAGCAGGCCGATTTCTTCCTGGCAATGGGCAGAAAGGTCAGCCCCTCTCTCCGGTAGGGGCCGCTCCCAAAGCCATCGGTCACATAGAAAAAGCCGCATTCTCTCAGCGCCCGCAGGGTATTTTTATCATAGGAATGGCCGGGCGCCATGAAAATATCCGTCACCACTCCATGGTCCTCCAGCGTCCGCTTTCCATGCGCGATCAGCTTTTTCTGCCGCTCATAGGGCAGCCCGGCGAACTCTGAAAACTGGTTCAGAGGGAAAAGCCCGCCCTTTTTCGTGGTGTACACATGGCGGCAGCCATGCTGTGCGATGGACCAGCCCTCCTCCTGCAGTTCCAGGAGAAGCTCCCAGAAATCCGCCCTTTCCTGCATACAGGAAAGAGAAGCGTCCCGGTTGTCCGGCACCACGCCGAGAAGCGGCCGGATGCCCGCTTTATCAAAAAGCTCCTTCAGCCGGAAAAAATTGTCCCAGTTCATGTCAGCCGTAATATCATCCATCCGAAGCGCGATTTTCATAATCTCCTCCATGCCGAAGCATCATAACACGCAGTTTTCCCAGGCAGACGAACGCGCGCCGCCCGTTTGGTCCAACACTGCGGCCGCTCAGCGGACCCGGCCTGCCGGAAAAGCCGTCAGTTCAGAATATCTCCGCCCGTAAGAGCCCGCCCGCATTCATACTCATCGATCAGAAGAGAGCCGTCCACCGTCCGCACAATGGGTTTTCCGTCAAATACATCGATGACCTCTCCCGGCGCGTATTCCGAGAAATCCAGCATCTCGTCAAAGGGATGGGCGCTCCATATGGTGACCTTTTCCTCCCCGCAGAAGGCGAACGCTCCGGGGAAGGGTCTTGTCACCCCGCGGATCAGATCGTACAGCTCTCTGGTTTTTCTGTGAAAATCCAGCTTTCCGTCCGCCGCAGTCCTCTTTTCGTACCAGCCGTCGAAGTCCTTCGACTGCCGGTTCACCTTCACCGTTCCCTCCTGCCAGGCCTTAAGGAGCCTTCCGATCAGCCGCTTGGACACCAGGATATTCTTGTACTGCAGGGTGCGGATGGTGTCGTGGGGATTAATGGAAAACATCTCGTTCGCGAACACGTTGGGGCTGTCCGCCTTCGCGTCATACTGGAACAGGTTCAGGATAAACCGGGTATCCCCGTTGATCACGGACCAGTTTAAGGGCGAGCGCCCTCTGCCGTAAGGGAGGTATCCGCAGCTTCCATGAAAGCCGAAGATCCCGTACTGGAAACGGTCCAGGACCGCCTGCGGGATCAGCCGCTGCCAGCCCATGGAAATGCCGATCTCAAACTCATTTTCCGCAAAAAATCGGGTAGTCTCCTCATCCTTCAGCCCATAGGAATGGGTCTCAAACACAGGGATCCCATACTGATCTGTCAGATAGGAAAGCCCCTTATAGCCGGACACCTGATTGCCGGAAAGCACATCGCTGTGGATCGTCACCACCAGATCCACCGGATGCAGCTTTTCCTGGATATAGGATACGATCTCGGCCGTCGTATCCTTTACGCCGAATACAACCACTTTATACTTCATTTTAATCTCCATTCCGGAGCGCCTTGCTCCCTGAAACGGCAGACGGGACCGGACGTCCTGGGACGCCGGTCCCGCCCAGGCAGGAAACGGCTTCCCGGCAGTCATGCCTTTTCGCGCGTTATCCTGCCGCGCCGCTTATTTTAAATTTTCCTTATACCAGTCGATGGCGAGCTGGATGCCGGAGGCGAAATCATAGTCCGGATCATACCCCAGCTTTTCCCTGGCCTTGGTGATGTCCGCGTTGGAATCGCGCACGTCTCCCTTTCTCGGAGGCCCGAATTTGGGCTCGATGTTCTTTCCGAGCGCCTTACACAGATCGTAGTAGATATCGATCAGGAATTCCCTTCCGCCGGAGCCGATGTTGTAGGCCTCTCCCGCAGCGTCGCCGGAAGCCAGGCAGGCCTTCAGGTTCGCCTCGATCACATTGTCGATATAGGTGAAGTCGCGGGACTGTCTGCCATCTCCGTTAATGGTGCAGACCTCGTCATGCAGAAGCTGCTTTAAAAACTTCGGGATCACCGCCGCGTACATGCCGTCCGGATTCTGTCTGCGGCCGAACACGTTGAAATAGCGCAGTCCGTAGGTATCCAGGCCGTACAGCTTCTTGTACAGCTTTCCGTATTCCTCGTTGGTGCGCTTGGTCAGCGCGTAGGGAGAAAGCACCTCTCCCTCGATCCCCTCCTTTTTGGGAAGGGCGGGATGGTCGCCATATACGGAGGAGCTGGACGCGTAGACAAATTTCTTCACGCCGCTCTGTCTGGCCGCCTCCATCATGTTCAGCGTTCCGCCGATGTTGTTCTGCTCATAGAAAATGGGCATCTCAATGCTTCTCGGGACGCTGCCCCAGGCCGCCTGGTTCAGCACGTAGTCCACACCCTCGCAGGCGCGGCGGCAGGTATCCAGATCCTTGATGTCTCCCTTAATGAAGGTATAGCCCTCCCGGTCCAGGAACATATCCACGTTTTCCTGCTTTCCGGTGGACAGATCGTCCAGGCACCTCACTTTGTATCCCATGTCCAAGATCGCCTCGCACAGGTTGGAGCCGATGAAGCCCGCTCCGCCCGTTACGAGAAATACAGAATTTTCGTCAAATTTCAGATGTTTGTATCCCATTGTGTTCTCCTGTCAGAATATGGTTTGAAAACAGCGCAGGCCGTCTTACAGTCTCCAGTAAATATAATCCTCCGTCTGGTATTCCTTCCGGTCCAGAATGCCCTTGATATCCACCAGCACCTTCTTCGGATTCTCCGGACGGAAGAAGCCGGAAATCTGCGCCTTATCCAGGTGGCTGAATTCCTCATGGGCCACGGCGATGATGAGGGCGTCCACCTCTTTGATCTCGCTTCTGTCCGCGAGGGTAATGCCGTACAGGCGGTTCGCCTCGTCCGCGTCCGCGGTCTCGTCCACGATCACCGGCTCAATGCCGTATTCGCGCAGCTCATGCACGATATCGATGACCTTGGTATTTCTGGTGTCCGGGCAGTTCTCCTTGAAGGTAAATCCAAGGATCGCCACTCTGGCGGTCTTCACCGGGATGTCGGCCCTGATCAGGTTCTTCACCACGTTCTCCGCCACATATTTTCCCATATCGTCGTTGATCCGGCGGCCGGCGAGGATGATCTGGCTGTGGTAGCCCATCATTTCCGCGCGATAGGTCAGGTAATAGGGATCCACGCCGATGCAGTGGCCGCCCACCAGGCCGGGGAAGAATTTCAGGAAGTTCCACTTGGTTCCCGCAGCCTCCAGCACGGATTTGGTATCGATACCCATTTTATTGAAAATGATGGAAAGCTCGTTCATGAAGGCGATGTTGATGTCGCGCTGGCTGTTCTCGATGACCTTCGCGGCCTCCGCCACCTTGATGGATTCCGCCCGGTATACGCCCGCTTCCACCACCAGCTCGTAGACCTTCGCGATGGTGTCCAGGGTCTCCTCATCCATACCGGAAACGATCTTTACGATGGTTTCCAGACGGTGCACCTTGTCGCCGGGGTTGATGCGCTCCGGAGAATAGCCTACCTTGAAGTCCACGCCGCATTTCAGGCCGGACTCCTTCTCCATGATGGGCACGCAGATCTCCTCCGTCACGCCGGGGTATACGGTGGACTCAAAGACCACGATGCTGCCCTTCGTCAGGTTTCTTCCCACCGTGCGGCTGGCGCCCTCCACCGGGGTCAGGTCCGGCGTATGGTCGGCGTTTACCGGCGTGGGCACCGCCACGATATGAAACTTCGCCTCTCTCAGCTTCGTCTCATCCGCGGTGAAGTCCACCTTCGCGGTCTTTATCACGTCGTCTCCCACCTCTCTGGTGGGATCGATGCCGGATTTGTACTGCTCGATTTTTCTTTCATTCAGGTCGTAGCCGATGACGTTGATCTTCCTGCCGAAGGCCACCGCGATGGGCATGCCCACATAGCCAAGCCCCACCAGGGAAAGCTTCTCTTCTCCGTTTACCAGCTTCTCATATAATCCCATATCAACCTCGTTTCCTGTGCGCAGGGCACATCTTTCCTTTTGTTTTCCATCTATGCCAAAGCCTGTCCGCGGATCCTTCATCCGCGCTTTCCAGGCGTTTCCGCCGCCTTCA
>DWUW01000231.1 GCA_019120525.1 Candidatus Eisenbergiella stercorigallinarum
TTCCTGACCCTTTCCATGGCGGAGATCTTCCACAGCCTGAACATGCGCTCCCAGCGGGAAAGCATCTTCCGGCTCGGTTCCCAGAATCGGATGCTTCTCATCGCCGCCGTCGGCTCCTTCCTGGCCACCACCCTGGTCTGCGAGGTTCCCTTCCTCGCCGCCGCGTTTGAGTTCACCAGCGTGGAGCCAAGTGAATACCTCATCGCCATCCTGCTGGGCATTCTTGTGGTTCCCATCGTGGAAGCGGTGAAGTTCTTCCAGAGGAAGAGGATGCACCGGAAATAAGCAGCAAACAGGGCTGCAGCGTTTTTGACGACTTCTGCGCTGCAGCCCTGTTGTCCAATTATTCTTTTATGGCTCCCACAGATACGCCCTTCACAAAATATTTCTGGATAAAGGGGTAGATAAACAAAATCGGCAGGACCGATACGATGATCGCCGCGTATTTCAGCTGCTCCATCTGCGCCGTCCTGCTGATGCCGATCTGCGCGCTCGCCCCTCCCACATCCTGCTTGAGGATCAGGAGGCTTCGCAGGAAGACCTGAAGCGGCTGATACTGGGGATTCGGCACAAGCACCATGGGCCAGAAATAATTGTTCCAGTGTCCTACCGCATAATACAGAAGCAAAACGGACAGGATCGGTTTGGAAAGCGGCAGCATGATCTTCACAAGGACCGTCAGATGGCTCGCCCCGTCCATCTGCGCCGCTTCCGCCAGCGCCTCCGGAATTTCTTCATAGAAGCTTCTCGCGATAATGATATTCCACGCGCTCACCGCAAAGGGCAGGATCACTGCCAGCGGCGTGTTATACAGTCCCAGATTGGTAACGACGATGAAAAAAGGGATCATTCCGCCGCTGACATACATGGTGACGGTGATCAGGATGGAAACCGGCCGTCTCAGAACAAATTTTTCTCTGGAAAGCGGATAGGCCGCCAGAACGGTCAGCACCATGTTCAGGGCCGTCCCGAACACCGTATACAGAATGGTATTTCGGTAGGATCTCCATACGGTCGGATTTTCAAATACCAGTCCATATCCTTCCAGGGAAAGGCCTCTGGGAAGGAATGTCACATCCTTGCGGAGCACATGCTCCGGCGCGCTGACCGACATGGAAAACACATAGAGAAACGGATACACGCAGAGGATCCCCGCAAGGATGAGCACTGCGGCCAGAAGCCCTCTGACCGCAAGTTCGCTTAATTTTTTCTGTTTCATTCGCATCTGCTCCATGCCGGAGCCGGAATCGCTCCGGCTCCGGCCATACATTTGAAAGCTTTTCGTTTACCAGATTTTTACCAGATCCCGACGCCGAACAGCTTCTTTCCGGCAAAATTACACAGCACCAGAATGGCGATGTTGATCACGGAATTGAACAGTCCGACCGCGCCCGCATAGCTGTACTGCTGGCTTAACAGTCCCGTCCGGTATACATAGGTGGAGATTACGTCCGCCGTCTCATAGGTGGTCGGGCTGTACAGAAGGATGATTTTCTCATATCCCACGCTCATGATATTACCCAGATTCAGGATCAGAAGGGTCAGGATCGTCGGCTTGATCCCCGGCAGGGTGACGTGCCAGATCTGCCTCAGCCTCCCCGCCCCGTCGATCCTCGCCGCTTCATACAGATCCGGATTGATACCCGTGATCGCGGCCAGATAGATGATACTGTTCCAGCCAAATTCCTGCCAGACGCCGCTTCCCACATACATGGTGCGGAACCATTCCGGTTCTCCGAAAAAGTTGATCCTCTTTCCCGTCAGGCTGTAGAGAAGCGCGTTGACCACTCCTCCCTGCGGGGAAAAGATATCGATCAGGATTCCGCAGATCACTACAAGCGAGATAAAATGCGGCAGATAGGATACGGTCTGGATCAGGCGTTTAAATTTTCCATCCTTAAATTCATTTAACAGCAGCGCGAAGATAATAGGAACCGGAAATCCCCACAGCAGGCTGTAGACGCTGATCAGAACGGTGTTTCTCAGAAGCCTTCCGAAATAGGGGCTGAGAAAAAACTGTCTGAAATACCGCAGCCCGGCCCAGGGGCTTCCCAGGATCCCCTTGCTGATGGAATAATCCTTGAACGCGATCAGGATCCCATACAGGGGATAGTAGGAAAAAACCGCAAAGAAGATCACCACCGGTATCAGCATGAACACAAGCTGGCGGTCCCTGCGCAGATTTTTCCAGAATGTTTTTCTGCTCATGGCTTACGCCCCCTTTGAGCGGTCGTACTGCGCCTGCTTCACCGTTCTCAGCTCTTCCAGACCGATGCTGTTTAAGGTATCCACAAAGGACTGCCATTCTCCCATATCCGTCGTTCCCGTAATGAAGCCCAGAATGCTTTCCGAACAGTAGGTATCGAAATCCGTACTGTACATGTCCAGAATATCCTGCTCCTCCGGCGTGGACATCATATTGGGGAAGGGTTCCACAAGGTTGGTGTTTTCCGCATAGGCGATCGCATCTCCCTGACTGTTCAGCGCCCTGTAGGCATCCGCGGGTGTACGCGCCAGGATCGTGTTGCTCGCGCCCAGGCTTCTCAGCGCGTTATAGGGATCCAGTCCATCCGGATTGTTCAGGACGAAATCCGTATATTGTTTCTGCCCATCTACCACTTCATAGGTCTTTCCCTCGATTCCCCACTCTGTCAGGGTCACGCCCTCGTCGCTTCCCCAGACAAAATTCATCCATTTGATCGCCAGTTCCGCTTTGTCGCTGGAGGCCGGGATTGCGTAATGGTTCCAGGTGGGCTCACGTTTTACCACCTGTACCTCCTTTGTCCCGGTAGGATGCGGGACCAGCACGTGATCTGCTTCCGGGTGTCCGGACGTGCTCAGAAGATTATTGTACTGAATCTGCCTTTCCGCAAGATGGGAGAAAGCGCCGACAACGTTGGTGGCGACCAGGGCCTGGAAGTTCGCTTCATCTCTCGTAAATTCCATATCGATCAGCCCTTCCTCGTACCACCTGTTCATTTCCGTTACAAAATTTTTATATTCATCCGTGGTATAAACGCAGAAAACCTCTCCATTTTCATCGTACCACCAGGGGCCCACACCGGCAGGCAGATCGAACGCGGACAGAAAATACCGGAACAGGGAGCTGTCCAGATCCAGCCCGCTGAAAGGAATCTCGTCCTGGATCCCATTGCCGCTCGGATCCTCGTTCTTAAACGCGGTCAGTACCTCATACCAGTCCTCAATGGTTTCCGGCTGATCCAGGCCAACCGCGTCCAGCCAGTCCTGACGGACGAACAATCCGTCCAATACCACAAGATCGTTCACATACTTCGGAGCGTCCGCGATCGTGTAAATATGTCCATCCGGCGCCGTCAGCAGGCTTTTCAGTTCCGGATCTTCCTCCAGAACCCGCTGGATATCCGGCGCATACTGCGCGATCAGATCGTCCAGAGGCTGAATGATCCCGTCCTCCGCCAGCTTATATACTCCGGTATTGCTCCATGCGGGCGGAACGATAAAAATATCCGGCAGATCGCTTCCTGCCGCGATCCTCGGCTGCATGACGGTATCATAATCCGCCGTCGCCTCCCAGTTGATCTTCACGCCGGTCCGGTCCTCAATGGCCTGCCAGATCTCCAGGTTATCGTTGATGGACACCGCCGTGTACCAGCCCTCCAGACAGGCTACCGTCAGATTGTCCGTTTCCCCGTCCCCGAATGGAACCGCATATGCCTCTCCCTCTGCCGGGGACGCCTCTGCCCCTTCCGTCCCTGCCGCATCCGCCTGACCAGCTTCCGCACTTTCCGTTCCTGCGGCGTTCGGGCTTTCCCCCTGCGTTCCGGCAGAGCCGCAGCCGGCGACAAGCGCTGCCGCAAGGATTATGCCAAGCATTCCTTTTCCAAGTCTTTCCAGTCTTCTTCTTTTCATTTTCAATCCTTACCCCCAATTCTTCTTTCCAGTGTGATCCGCAGCTTTCCGGGCTTTTCCAGCCTGGCAAGAACCCGCCCGTCTTCTTCCACCCAAAAGCCGCTTCCCTTTTTGTATCTGCTCCCGTCCCTGTCGTAGACGATGGTGAGAAGATGCCCCATGCAGGGCAGCTCTTCCAGCAGGAAATAATCCCAGGCATCCTCCGGAAGGAGAGGGTCGATCACCAGCACGTTTTCTTCCTCCGGACAGACGCCGCAGAGTCCGCGGATGACAAGATCACAGAACGCCGAATGATTATAGTCCTTTCCTCTCTCATATCCTCCCTTCTCTTCCGGCCAGCCCCAGCCCTGCAGGATTTTTCTCGCCAGCCACTCTCCCGTCTCCGGATCCAGATTTTCATCCAGCCAGTTCACCCGTTTTCCGTCTTTCCGGATCCTCTGATGACTCTCCGCGTAAATACGCAGCTGCTCCAGAAAATCCTCTCTGCTTACGGTTTCTGGCTTTCTCTCCTGCAAAAGCCGGATCATTCCGTCAAGCGTCTGCGTCGTGGCATATGGCCATACCGGCCCGTTCCACTGGCACTCATGCGGGGAACGGGTATTCCGATACAGCGGGTGACTCCGCTCCGCCGTCGTGATCCCGAACGGGGCGCGAAAACCGTCTTCCCGTTTCAGATATTCCCATGCCCCGTCATGCCTTTTGTCCGGAATGGAAAAGCACCAGGGAATATATCCGATCTCCTCCCGCACGTTCCTTTCCGCGGGGATCTCTTCAAAGGAAAAGGCTTCCGCCTCGTCCTCCCTGGCAGCCAGCGGGATCACCTTGAAAAACTGAGCCTTTTCATCCCAAAGGTATTTCAGGATCAGGCTTTTCAGCGTTTCCGCCTTCTTTTCAAAGCGTTCCCGCAGCTCCTTTTCTCCGGCCCATTCCGCGATCCTTGCGATGGCGGCGGCATTTGCGCACATATAGCTGTTCAGCGTCGGGCGAAGGCCGCTTCCGCTGATGGACATCTCCATCGCGTCCCGGTCGTCATAAGACCAGAACAGGCCGTACTTCGTCATGTTGGAGGCTTCCACCTTTTCATAAAAGGAAACCAGGTCGCCGAGAAGACCGACGGTGAACGCTTCCTCTCCGGCAGCCAGCGCGTACCGGTATACCGCGTCCGCGATCCAGGAGGAATAGGAGGTCTCATCCCCTTCCCCTCTCAGCCAGAAAACGATATATTCCTTCACAAGGCTTCTGTCGTTTCTCAGCCATGTTGCTTCCGCAATATGGTGTCCGTTTGCCGAATTGATGGAATTGTACGGTCCCGCCCACGGCACCTCAGGAAGGAATTCCGTGATGATCCGGCCTCCCGCCGTCTCCTTGATGTGCTTGCGCAGAACCCACCAGCGGAAATACCAGGTCTCCTCAAGGACCGGATCCGGGCACTCGAAAAAGGGAGCCTCCCGTTCTATCCACGCCTCCGCCCTTTCATCGGGTACCTCCTGAACAATCGTCTCCT
>DWUW01000232.1 GCA_019120525.1 Candidatus Eisenbergiella stercorigallinarum
TGATTTCCGTGGAAACATTGGTGCCGCTCTCCCTGAGTTTAAAAAATTTCTCCAAGGTAAAACTACTCCCCTTTCCTTCAACGGGCTTTGTTGCCGCATGAACACATAAAATTCAGCACGCTTTCCGGTCTGTCCGGCGGACTCCATCTGATGAAAGGCGTTTTGCCTGTCATATGCCAAAATCGATGGTTCAAAAGCAGAAAAACCCTTCTGCGAAGGGCAGGATGAAGCGTCGCCCATCCTGCCGCTCGCTTTTGACAGTTGCAACCCTATTATAAATGATTTTCGGCAATGTTCAACATTTTTTTCATTTTATGGAAAAAACGGGTGTCGGCCATCGGCGAAAATCAAGGCCGGCCGCCGCCCTGCTTCTCAGACTCCGGCCTCCCGGGACAGCCTTGCGATGATCTCGTTTGCCTTCGCGTACAGCTTCTCCGGATCGTCGCAGCACAGATATTTTCCGTCCCGGTAAAGGATTTTTCCGTCGATCATGGTCAGCTTTACATTCGTCTTGCTTCCGCTGTATACGATGTTCTTCGCGATGTTGTTTAACGGCTGCATGTTGGGCTGATGCAGGTCGATCATGATGAGATCCGCCTTCTTCCCTTCTGCCAGCACGTCGCAGTCCGTAAGGCCCATGGCCCTTGCCCCGTTCGTGGTGGCCATTTTCAGGACCTCCTCCGGCGCCACGGCGGAAGCGTCCTGATCGCGAAGCTTCGCAAGGCCGGTGGTCAAAAACATTTCCCGGAACATATCCAGGCAGTTGTTGCTGGAAGCCCCGTCCGTTCCGATTCCCACGCAGATTCCCTTTTCCAGGAAGCGGGTGATGGGCGCGATGCCGCTCGCAAGCTTGGTGTTGGAGCCGGGGTTGGTGATGGCGTACAGGCCCTTCTTCGCGAACAGGTCCATGTCCTCTTCCGTGAAGTAGACACAGTGATATCCGCCGCCGCCAAAATCGAAAAGTCCAAGGGAATCAAAGAGGGCCGGAGGCGTCATCCCGTAACGCTCCACGCACTCATCCGTCTCCAGCTTCGTTTCGGACATGTGGGCGAACAGAGGCGCCTGATATTTATGGATCAGTGCAGAGACCTGTTCCAGCAGCTCCTTTGAGCAGGTATACTCCGCATGCACGCCCATCATGTAGGTGATCAGCGGATGCATCTGATTCAGCTTCAGATACCTCTCCTCCATCACCTCCAGCGCCGGGCCGAACTTGTTCAGGCCGCTCACCAGCACGCAGCGCATGCCCATATCCACGCAGGCCTGCGCGATGTCCTTCGGGGAAAGATACATATCAAAAATGGAGGTCACGCCGCCGCTCACATATTCCAGAATGGCAAGCTGAGTCAAATCATAATTATCCTGATCCGTCATCTTCGCTTCCAGCGGGAAGATTTTCGTATTCAGCCACTCCTGCAGCGGCATATCGTCCGCGAAGGAGCGCATGGCCACCATGGCGGAATGGGTATGCGCGTCCTTGAAGCCGGGCATCAGCACGTTTCCCTCACAGTCGATCTCCTGATCCCATACGATGCAGTCCTTCCCCGTCCTTCTGTAAAAATCATCCAGATCACTGCCGTCTCCGATGTAAAGGATCCGGTCGTTTTCCACCCACAGCTCACCCTCTTTCAGGGCGCAGCCGTCGGTCATTGTCATAATTCTCGCGTTAAAAAAACGTATTTTCATTCTTTCCTCCATGTTTTTCCCGGCGGGCGTGTTACAGCGCGCCGAAGGCCTCCGGAAGAAGCTCCTTCAGCTTATATACCTGGTAGTCGCTTTCCGAAACCGCCACAACGATCTCAAAGGTCTCCGGATTGCAGAACTCCATCATCACCTGTCTGCACACCCCGCAGGGCATGGTATAGGAAGCGGGCGCCCCCTGGCCCCCGCCCACGATGGCGATCGCCTGAAAGGTCCGGCAGCCCTCGCTCACCGCCTTGAAAAAAGCGGTCCGCTCCGCGCAGCAGGTGGGGGAAAAGGCCGCGTTCTCGATGTTGCAGCCCGTATAGATCAGCGGCCTTCCATCCTTCCCTTTACCGGCAAGAAGCGCGGCCCCCACATAAAAATTGGAATAGGGCGCATAGGCGTTCTCCCTCGCCTTCAGCGCCCGTCGGATCAATCCCTCATAGTCTGTCATAAGATTTTTTCTCCAAATTTCTTCACGGATTCCGTCACCAGCGTGCGGAACAGGGGCGCAGCCGCGTTGGCCGCTTCCTGCACCTCCTCATGGGTCAGCGGGTTGTCCGTCATGCCCGCCGCCAGGTTGCAGACGCAGGAGATGCAGCAGATCCGCATTCCCATGTGGTTGGCCGCGATGGCCTCCACCACCGTGGACATGCCCACAGCGTCCACGCCGAGCTGATGCAGCAGCCGGATCTCCGCCGGGGACTCAAAGGAAGGCCCGGTCAGCTGGGCGTACACGCCCTCCTGCAGGCCGATGTTCTGCTCCGCCGCCGCTTCCTTAATCAGATTTCTCAGCTCAGGATCGTACACATGGGTCATATCCGGGAAACGCACACCCAGCTCGTCGATATTCGCGCCGATCAGCGGATTGGGCGCCCACAGAGATACATGGTCCGTAAGCAGCATGAAATCCCCCGCATGGAAGGACGGATTGATGCCGCCGGAGGCATTGGTCAGAAACAGGACCTTCGCTCCCATCAGCTTCATCAGCCTGGCGGGAAGCACCACGTCGGAAATCGGGTAGCCCTCATAATAATGCACCCTTCCCTTCATGCAGACCACGGGAACCTTTCCCACGTAGCCGAAGATGAATTTTCCGGCATGGCCGGGCACGGTAGACACCGGAAAGCCTTCGATCTCATGGTAGTCCAGTTCTGCCTCCACACGGATGTCGTCCGCGTAGTCTCCCAGGCCGGAACCCAGGACAATCGCCACCTCCGGCTGAAAATCAATCTTCTGCCGGAAGCTTTCGTAACATTTCAGCAATTTATCATAGACAGGATTCATAGATATTCCTCCATTCCGGAGCGGCTTCGCTCCTTCTGATGTTTTTCATACAAGGATCAGTATACCAGAATCTTCCCGTTCCTGCCAGAGCGGGAATGCGCTGTTTTTTCCTGAAAATCCACCAGAGCGGAAATGCACTGTTTTATCTGTTTTGCATCTGTTCCATTTCCTTTTTCTGTTTCTCCCGGTCTCCGGAAAGCTTCAGAGCCAGGCTGCGGACTCTGTCAAAAGATTCCAGTTCACTTTTTGCCAAAACATAGACCATCTCTGAAAGGTCGCCGCCTCTGTCATATCTTCTGAACGCTTCCCTGTACTTTCCGGTCGGCGGTATGGACACAGGCAGGAAACCGCTGTTGATCAACTGCTGGTTTATAATCATCCTCCCGGTTCTGCCATTTCCATCGAAAAAAGGATGAATCCGCTCAAAGCGGACATGACTGGCCGCAATTTTTTCAAAAATCTCTTTCGCTGTCCCCGCCTCTGTCTCTGTTTCTCTGATCCAGTTTTTCATAAGAGCCGGAACATCCTGCGGCTCCGGCGGATAGTATATGGCTTCTGACAGATTTCCAATGTAAACTGTGGTATCTCTGTACTCCCCCTGCGCATGTCTGATATAGCCATTCGCCTTCCTGATCCACGCTTCATCAATGGCTGTCTTCTTAAATGGAAGCAGCATTTTCCGAATCGCATGGCAGGCATTTTTTGCATCCGTATATTCAGCATAGGTATGATTCGACCTTACCTCATCGTAATCAATCAGCGCGATCGTCTCTTCCAGCGACAGGGTATTCCCCTCGATGGCGTTTGTACTCCACGAAAACCTTCTGACAAAATCTTCCGTAAACGGCTGGCGGATTAACGGATCCTCCATATACTGAAAAATTTCCTGTTTTTCTGCTTCCATCTGCAGGATCCGGTTTTCGTTGTCAGATAACGGCATGGTCTCTGCCTCCCGACAAAAAAGATTTATACATTTCTTTTCAGCTTCAGTTCATAAACTGGATGCGTCACATATTCCAGATAACATGGACGGCCGCTGTATTCCAGATATGCCCGATATCTTTCCCTTATGGCGGGCGCCTGAATCATGGACAGCGCTGTCTCCTTACGAATCCAGGAAGATTCTGAATTTTCTTCCGATCCTCTGACTTCTCCGCCTGTTTTTCTGCATATAAAATCCAACATTACTTTCGTTGGTATTTCCTTTATATCCCCATACCCCGGATATTTGGATGTGTTGGAAGAAATGCAGAAAAGTTCTTCTACTTCAACCTCAATTCCTGATTCTTCCAGGATTTCCCGTTTCACACCGTCTACTATATTTTCCCCTACTTCCACCTGCCCGCCCGGGAATACCCAACCACCGTTGTGTGTGTTTACCAATAGAATCTCATCCTGTTCATTTTCCACAACACCTGCCGCCGCAACGATATGCGTTGGCATTGTCCATTTCTTCTCTTTCATACTTCCTCCTTCTGCCGTTTTCAGTCGTCCAGTTTCTTATGGAAATAATACTGTTTATATTCTTTAAAACAGGGATCTATCCGAAGCAATTCTTCATACCCCAGGGAACGGTAAAACTCCGGCACCTGGAGGCTGTAGGTGTTGAGAAGGATCCGCTTCCTGCCGTCCTTTTTTGCCTATTCTTCCACGTACCGCAGCAGGGCACGTCCGTATCCCTTTCCCCGGCAGTTCTCCTTCACGCACAAAAATTCCACCTCTACCGTGTCGAAAACAGCTTCCGCCACAACACCGGCGACCAGAGTACACATCAAGGCGGCCTGCCCCCTGTTTTTTAAAGGGGGGCTGACCCTCCAGACGAAAGAAATAGCCGCCCACTACCCACAATAGTAAACGGCTGGCCTCATGTGAGGTAAAGCTACATATTATTTGGGGGTAGGCCGTGTGTCTCTGGCTTTCCCTTTTTTAATATAATATATCGTGCAGTCAGTTACAAGGAAAATGGCTGATTTTTTT
>DWUW01000233.1 GCA_019120525.1 Candidatus Eisenbergiella stercorigallinarum
GTTCTTCCCCGATCACCGCGAAAATAAAATCCGTTTCCGGTTCCGGGATGAAATTGCCGTTCTTTACTGAAGCTATCACATTATTGTTCAGGCCTTTTCCCCAAAGCTGGCCTGAACCGATTGCCATGACGGAATTGAGCTGCTGATAGGCCTGCGTGTCCGCATACTGCTCGGGATTCAGCCATGCAAGGATCCGGGTAAGCTGATACCCCCTGATCAGCGTCTGCCCTGGCTGCATCACCAGGTAAAGCAGGAGCGCCAGCGAAGGGACAGCCACCGCAAGGACAGCCCCGATGATCTTATAGCTCAGCCCTCCCACAAACATCAATACGCAGAAAAGCACGCAGTAAAGGATGGTCGTGGAAAGGTTCGGCTCCATGTACAACAGGACGACCGCCGGCAGCATCAACAACACACAAAGGGAAAGCACCCTGAACGTGTTCAGCCTCTCCCTATGTTTTATAATAAACTGTGCGTAGAATAAAATCAATAAAATTTTTGTAATTTCTGAGGGCTGGAACTGGAACAGGTGCGGAATATTGATCCATCGCATGGCGCCGTTCACTTCTTCTCCCCAGATCAGCACGGCCGCAAGCATGCCGATGGAAAGCACGTAGTACGCCCAATACAGCCGGAGGATCTGGGAATAGTCGATCAGGGAAATCACCACCATGACGCCCATTCCCAGCGCCACGCCCGCAAGCTGCCTCTGCTGCTGAGATTCGTCCGCGCTCCCGACTGCCAGGATTCCAACGGCGGAGATCATCACCAGCAGCAGGATCAGTTTGAAGTCATAATTCTTTAGTTGATATCTTTTAAACATGTTTTCCTCATCGTCAGAGCGTCTGGTTGCGAAGATCCAGGATCGGGATATCCGCGTACAGCACCGGATTTTTCCCTCTCCCCCGGAGAGCGGATTTGCTGACCTGGATCTCCATATGAGCCGTATCGATCTTCATGTACCTGGATATCACCTCCGCGATATCCTTTTTGATCATCTCAAGCATTTCAGGAGAACAGCCGGCCCGGTCTGAGATCAGAAGGATCTTCAGCCTGTCCTTCGCTACCTGCCTGGATGTTTTTCTGTGAAAAAGATTTCTTATTTTCATCCAATCCGTCCCTCCTGACTTTTATGGAAAATTCCTGTAACCTTTGTCCAGAAGGAAACCGGATGCTCCAGGTTCAGGAAAGGGACCTCCTTTCCCAGAACTCTGCAGCAGATATTCTGATAGGCCTGTCCGGCCAGCGTGTTATTCCCAACCAGCGGTTCTCCCTGATTGGTCGCTATCACTACGTTTTCATCATCCGGCACGATGCCGATCAGGGGGATCGCCAGGATATCCACCACGTCCGACGAGGTCATCATATCGCCGCGGCGGACCATGTCATAGCGCATCCGGTTGATCACCAGATCGATGCGGGCAAAATCATGCGCCTCCAGAAGGCCGATGATGCGGTCGGCGTCCCGGATGGCCGATACCTCCGGCGTGGTCACGACAAACGCCCTGTCCGCGCCCGCGATGGCGTTTTTAAAGCCCTGTTCGATCCCTGCCGGGCAGTCCAGGATGATATATTCAAACTGCCCCTTCAGGTGTTCGATCAGTTTGATCATCTGGCTTTCATTCACCGCGGTCTTGTCCCGCGTCTGCGCGGAGGGAAGAAGAAACAGGCCGGGATAACGCTTATCCCTGATCAGCGCCTGCTTCACGCGGCAGTTTCCTTCCACCACGTCCACCAGATTATAGACGATCCGGTTTTCCAGCCCCATGACCACGTCCAGGTTCCTAAGGCCGATATCCGTATCGATCAGCACCACCCGTTTCCCCATGGCGGCAAGGCCGGTGCCAACGTTCGCTGTTGTGGTCGTTTTCCCCACGCCGCCTTTTCCTGATGTAACGACAATTACTTCACTCATACAAATACCTCCGATCCGGAATATTTGTCCGCTGAACGCCGTTTCGGCGGTCAGTGTTTCATTCGTAAATTGTCTTACAGACTATGCGGTCCTGTTCCACATAAGCCACCTTCGGGTGTATTTTCATCCCTTCCTCCGGTCCGCGGCCATCCTTTTCGAAGCCTTCCCGGATCCGGGAAAAAAGAGCGGATAAGGAACCTTCGCCTTCCTTTTCCTTTGTTATATATTTGAAATCCCCGATTTTCAGTTTCTGCGGGGTCATTTCAAGCGCCGCGATAAAGCTTCCCGCCCTTCCGTCCCCACCGCTGATGGCGGTTCCGTACAGGGCTCCCAGCACAACCACATTCCCGGCGGAGATCACGCACGCGCCGGGCCTTACATCTCCAAGGACGACAACGCTTCCTGAAGACTCCAGGATCTGCCCTTTTTTCAGGGTTCCCCGGAAGAAGCGCCCCGTATGCTCCCTCTGTGCGAAATGCCGGAAGGCGGATTCCACTGCCCTGGTATAAAAGGCGCCCTTTTCTCCCTGCCCTTCCAGCAGGCAGGCCACTTCCAGAGAAGAATTTTCCGAAATGACCTGTATCAGCCTGTCCTCCTGTTCCTGTGTCAGGGTACGGCCTTCAAAAGAGACGGCGACTGCGGCATCCTGAAAAAAAGGCGCCGCGCGGCGGAATTTTTCCGCTGTCAGTTCCGTCAGTTTTTCAAATTCCATGGCTTCATCCAGCCGCAGGCTGATCCCGTCCGGGAAACGCCTGATCACAACAGCATCCCTTCTGACCGTTTTCGTATTAATCGCCTCCCGCGTCTTCCGAGATATCAGCTCCGCCCGTAATGATCTCATCCTCATCGCCAAGGTCGAAATAATACTGTATCACCTTGCATCCGATCTGGGAAGCATAGTCTGAGGAATAGCCGTTCCCGATCCTGACTGCGAGGGCGATCTCCGGATCTTCATAGGGCGCGTATCCGATGAACAGCGCGTGGTTCGGCACCAGGCTGGTGATCTCGGCTGTTCCGGTCTTTCCTGCCGTATCGATCGAAAGCTCTTTGAAATAAGCCTTGTTTTCCGTCACGCCCCGCATCCCTTCATGGATGGCATCCCAGTAGGAGGTGGGCATTTCTATGGTATTTCTTACCTCCGGGGTGAAGTCCTCCAGCAGATTTCCCGCATGGTCAGTGACTTTATCCAGAAGGCTCAGATTGTAGCAGGTGCCGCTGTTCGCGACTGTCGCCACATAACGGGCGAGCCCTACCGTGGTATAGTTATGGTTTCCCTGTCCGATGGCGGACGGGACCGCGTTCTCATTGGAAAACTGCGGAGCGGATTCCTCGATCTCAATGCCGGACTTTTCCGTCAGTCCATACAGGTCGGCGTATTTTTCCATTTTTTCATTTGCAATCTCTGAATCAAAGGTCCCGTCCGCCCCCGTCCCCATCCGGTACGCCATTTCATAGAAGAAGAAGTTGCAAGAATGGGTGATCGCTTCCTGAAGATCCAGTTTTCCGTGGGAACCTGGATAAATCCAGCAGCGGAACGCCCGGTCAGAAAAGCGGGTAAAGGAGCCCACACAGTTCACGGTCTCTGTAAGATTCGTCACGCCTTCCATGAGGAGGGCGCTGGCCACCACCGGTTTATAGGTGGAACCGGGAGCCGAACGCATCTGCGTGGCGTAATCCCACAGCGGATTGGAAAGGTCGCTCTGCAGCCCGGCATAGTAATCCGCGTCCACGCCGTTTGCCAGCCGGTTATTGTCATAGCTCGGATAGCTGACCAGCGCAAGCACCTCGCCGGAATTCGGGTCCACCACCACGCAGGAGCCGGAATAGGGGTTCAGCGCCAGCTGCGCAGGCGTGATCTGAAGCTCAGAGATCATCCTTCTCATAAAATCATAAGAAGAAACCGCTCCGGAGCGAAGCTCCTCTTCCTCTTCCTGCGTTACGGAAACCAGCCTCTGTTCGATCAGGAGCATACACACCTGCCTTCCGGTAATGGCATTGTTCCGGATCATATACCGGTACATTTCCTTAT
>DWUW01000234.1 GCA_019120525.1 Candidatus Eisenbergiella stercorigallinarum
CTGCGGTCTGTTCAACATCGTGATCACGGTCACGAAGATCCGCAAGTACATCATCAAGGCGATCCCGAAGAGCCTGCAGAACGCCATCGGCGGCGGCATCGGCGTATTCGTCGCCTATATCGGCCTTCTGAATGTGGGCATCATCACCTTTGAGTCCGGCGTTCCTGCCATCGCCACGCTGAACCAGCCTGCCTTCTGGCTGTTTTTGATCGGCCTGGTGCTGACCATCGTGCTTCTGGTCTGCAACGTGAAGGGCGCGATCCTGATCGGCATCGTTGTGACCGCCATCATCGGAATCCCGATGGGCGTTACCGTTACTGCGGATACGGTAAGCTTTACCGAAGCCTGCGCGGCTCTGCCGACCACCTTCTGCGCGATCTTCACCGCTGAGGGTCTTCCGTCCCTGTTTACGGATCTGGCGAAGCTGCCTCTGGTGCTGATCACCATTTTTGCCTTCAGCATTTCCGATACCTTTGATACCATCGGTACCTTCATCGGAACCGGACGCCGCGCCGGCATCTTCAGCGCGGAGGATGAGCTGGCCATGGATACCAGCTCAGGCTTCAAGTCCAAGATGGACAAGGCTCTGTTCGCGGACGCGACGGCGACCTCCATCGGCGCGATCTTCGGAACCTCCAACACCACCACCTTCGTGGAGAGCGCTTCCGGCATCGGAGCAGGCGGACGTACCGGCCTGACCAGTGTTGTGGTTGCCATCTGCTTTGCCATCAGCGCCTTCCTTGCCACCTTTGTCAGCGCGGTTCCCATGGCGGCTACCGCTCCGGCGCTCGTTGTGGTTGGCGTGATGATGACCTCCGCATTCAAGGAGATCGACTGGGAGGATTTCGCGGAAGCGGTTCCTGCGTTCTTCGCAGGACTGTTCATGGCGCTGTGCTACAGCATTTCCTACGGTATCGCGTTCGGCTTCATTTCCTACTGCATCGTGAAGATCTGTAAGAAGGAAGGCGGAAAGATCCATCCCATCATCTGGGTGGCATCCATCCTGTTCATACTGAACTTTGTGCTTCTTGCAGTGATTTAAGCATCGGCTGTCCGGCGGATGAGAGCGGGCCTTCCGTATCCTTTTCGGGTACGGGGGCCTGCTTTGCTTTTTGGGAATTGTGCCGGCGGGCGGAACGTGATAGAATGGTTACGGTCCGGGCCAGCCGGCCATGCGCCGGAACGCGGGATTTCCCGGCAGGAGGTTCCCTGCGGAAGGTTCCCTGCAGAAGGTTCCCTGCGGCGGAAAGCCCTGTGCGTCCTGGAAGATTTGGGTGGAAAACGAGGTATGAAGCATGCACAATCAGCTGACGGAAAACGACATTAAGAGAATGCGGGAGGAGATCGAGCACAGAAAGCTGGTGGAACGGCCGAAGGCGCTGGAAGCGGTGAAGGAGGCGAGGGCCCAGGGCGATCTGAGCGAGAATTTTGAATATTACGCGGCCAAACGGGAAAAGAACAGGAATGAAAGCCGGATCCGTTTCCTGGAAAGGATGATCAAGACGGCGGAAGTGATCTCCGATGATTCCGCGGAGGATGAGATCGGCGTCAATAATACGGTGGAGCTGTTTTTTGAGGAGGACGGCACCACGGAGACGATGAAGATCGTGACCACCATGCGGGGCAATTCCCTGGAAGGGCTGGTGAGTACGGAATCGCCCATCGGGAAAGCGCTTCTTCATCATAAGGCGGGAGACCGGGTCTATGTGAAGGTGAACGACAGCTACGGCTATTATGTTGTGGTAAAGAAGATTGATAAGACGGTGGACGACGGGTCGGATAAGCTGAGAAGCTTTTAAGGGAGCGCAGGCGATGGAAATCTTGCTTTTTTTTGCCGCAATCGCTCTGGCGGCGGTATTTTTCTTTGTCAGAGGGGCAGGGGAGAACGGAAGGAAAAAGAGAAAACTGCGGGAAGAAATCCATGCTTCCTTCGGAAAACCCTGGAAGAGAGAGTATACGGATGAGGAGCTTTCCGGGATCCCCGGCTTTTATATGGCGCACCGGAAAGAAAACCAGATCGACGACATCACCTGGGACGACCTGGGAATGGACCAGATCTTTTTTCAGATGAACCATACCTACTCCTCCGCCGGACAGGAATATCTGTATTACGCCCTGCGGACGCCTGCCCTGACAGAGGAGGAACGGGAAGGGCTTACGGACCTGGAGGAGAAGATCTCCTGGTTTTCAGCCCATGAAAAAGAGCGGGAGGAGCTGCAGGTTCTTTTCTGCGGCCTGGGAAGGAGCGGAAAGTATTCCATCTACGATTATCTGGGATATCTGGACAGGCTGGGGGACCGCGGCAGCGTAAGGCCGGTGGTCGTGGATCTTCTGCTCCTTGTGTCCGTGGGACTGATGGCGGCGGATCCGCCCATCGGCATGGCCTGCTTTTTCGTCCTTCTTTTTTGGAACATGCTTTCTTATATGAAGCAGAAGCGGGAGGTGGAGCCCTACCTGACCAGCTTTGCCTATGTGAGGCGCATTCTTGATTTCGCCCGCTGCCTGAGGAAAACGGATGTCCCGGTATGCGCAAAGGAGTGGGAGGAGCTTTCTGCCCTGGAGAAAAAATTCGGGAAATTCCGGCACAGCGCGGTGCTCGGCATGCGCGGCAGCAGCACGGCGGGAGATCCCCTTTCCATTCTGATGGATTATGTGAACATGATCCTGCATCTGGACCTGATCTGTTTTAATTCCATGCTGAAGGAGGTGCGTACGCACTTTCCGGATATCGACCGGATGGTGGAACTGATCGGAAGGACAGAGTATTGCCTGGCAGCGGCCTCCTGGCGTGCGTCTCTGGCAAACGGCTGGTGCAGCCCGGAGCTTTGGAAGACGGATCCGGCCGGCGGGGCGCTTGAGATCGAAGGCCTGTATCATCCGCTCCTTTCTGAACCGGTGAAAAACAGCATTCATGCCGGACGCGGCGTCCTGGTCACGGGTTCCAACGCGTCCGGGAAATCCACCTTCCTGAAGTCCGCGGCAGTCTGCGCCCTGATGGCGCAGACTGTCCATACCTGCCCGGCGGAAAGCTATCACGGCGGACTGTACCGGATCTTTACCTCCATGGCGCTGCGGGATGATCTGGAGGGCGGGGAAAGCTATTACATCGTGGAGATCCGGGCGCTGAAGCGGATCTTGGACGCGGTGGAGGCGGATTCCGCGCCGGTTCTGTGCTTTGTGGACGAGGTACTGCGGGGAACGAACACGGTGGAACGGATCGCAGCCTCTACCCAGGTGCTCAAAAGCCTGCACCGTCCCGGCGTCCTCTGCTTTGCCGCCACCCATGACATTGAACTGACCCGCCTGCTGGAAGCGGATTATGATAATTATCATTTTGAAGAGCGGGTGGAAGGAGATGACATCCGTTTCAATTATCAGCTTCAGCCCGGCCCGGCCGGGACGAGGAACGCCATCCGCCTGCTTGGCGTGATCGGCTACGATGAGAAGATCATCCGGGAAGCGGACCGGATGGCGGAGGAATTCCTGCGGACGGGAGAGTGGAGTACGGGAAGCAGTTCCAGGCCGGCAGAAGACGCTGGCTGAGACCTAAGGGCCGTCTGGCGGCCCTTTCCCGTACCGGAGAATGTCCTTCGGACATTTTTCAGTTTTTTTCAGAGAGAGGATATTTGTACAGGATTTGGAGGTGTACAGTTGAAGGTAACGATTTATACGGACGGGTCCGCCAGAGGGAATCCGGATGGGCCGGGCGGCTATGGGACGATCCTGCATTATGTGGACGGAAACGGGAAGCTGCATGAAAGGGAGCTTTCCGGCGGATACATAAGGACGACCAACAACCGGATGGAGCTGATGGCGGTGATCGCCGGGCTGGAGGCGCTGAACCGTCCCTGTGAGGTAGAGATCGTTTCGGATTCCAAATATGTGACGGACGCCTTTAATAAGCATTGGATCGACGGCTGGCTGAAAAAGGGCTGGAAGGGAGCCTCCGGCCCCGTCAAAAACGTGGATCTGTGGAAGCGGCTGCTGGAG
>DWUW01000235.1 GCA_019120525.1 Candidatus Eisenbergiella stercorigallinarum
GAAGGGGATTCCGCTTCGGAGGAAGATTCCGTTTCAGAAGGGGATTCCGTTTCGGAAGGTGACTCCGTTTCAGAAGGAGATTCCGTTTCGGACGGCGTCTCTTCCGCGGTTTTTTTGTCTTCATACAGCAGGGTAAACACAGCCGGGAAGGAGGAGAACTGCACGGTGAGCTTCCTGTCCGCAGAGGATTCCAGAAGCTCCGCCTTCTGTTCTCCGTCTTCTGTCGCGGCCAGAACGGCGACATGGAATTGCCGCTCACAGCCTTCCGCAGCCTTTCCGGCTTCGGAAAGGGAAAACTGAAACGTCAGCGGAATGGAAGCCAGATCATAGCGGTTTGACGCATTCTTTTCCTCAACCGTTTTTTTCAGGGAGATCCGGAAGCTTTTCAGAAGTACCGGTTCTTCCAGCAGGGAGAGGATTTCCTTTTCTTCTTCCTCTGTAAGCTTGGCAGATTGGATTTCCAGAGTAAAGGTGATGCTTTTCATCCGGCCGTCCATAAGCTGCTGCGCTTCCTCCTCCGTGAGGGTGGAAAGGAGCGGGGAAGAATCCTTGACGGAAACAAGATCCTTCACAGCCGGATCAGCATCGGTCTGCAGACGGATGCAGGGAAGGCAGGCAAGGCTTTCAAAGTAGTCCTGCAGTACCGTCCTGGGAAGACTGCCGCCGCTTTCCCGGCGCATTTTCTGATACTGGATCCAGGCGTTCAGATACTTTTTTTCGGTTTCCTGACTGCATTCTGTGCCTTCCTGCAGCTTTGGAAGCTCACGGAACAATTTCCGTACCTCGTCCTGCGTGAGAGGGGAGTCAGTATCTTCGGGCTTGCCGGAGTCGTCCGGATCGTCATCTTTCCCGTCGCCGTCGTCTTTCTTGTTGCCGTCGTCTTTTTCATCGCCGTCGTCTTTTCCGTCGCCGTCGTCACCAGGAACTTCTGTGCCCTCGTCTTCGTCTTTTTCCGTATCGGCGGATCCGTCCGGATTTTCCGGCTGTTCAGGCTCCGAAGGCGTCTCGGAACCATCAGGCACGGAAGGCTCCGGCCCTTCGATCTTTACCGTCCAGGTATGCGCTACGCTGTCAAGGATGGAAGCGCTTTCCCCGTCTTCCATGACCCGCGCCTCCACAAGGACGCTGACGGACAGATCGCAGGCCTCGGTAAAGGAAAGGGAGGAAAGGTCATATCCCTCCTGCTTCTGTTCCTTTCCATTTTCCATCCATGTCCAGGTGTAAAAGAAACGTACCCTGCCGTTTCCCGTCCCCGCAGGGGAGGCGGAAAGAGGATGCTCTGCCGTGACGGACAGCGTATGCGCCTTCTCATCATAAACAGTGTCAATATCCGGCCCGAAGCTGATCTTGGGAGGGACAATGGTTCTTACCGCATACAGAGTGCTTCCGGCCGCGGGAGAGGTTTCCGTGACGCCGGCGGCATCGGGGTCAGACGGATCGAAAACCCACCGGCAGTCGGCGTAGCCCTCGCCGCCGGGGATTTCGGGAAGCTTCCAGGCAGGATTCTCCGCCCATACGCCCTGCGCGTCCTTCTCCCAGTTTAATGGGAAGGAAAAAAGCGCCTTGCGTTTGGTTTCCGTTCCATCCGCGTTCCGAAGTCTCAGGGTGAATTGATAGCCGGTCCGGGACGGATCGGGAGTGATCCCTGTTTCGGAAAAACGGTCATAGGAATCCTGATTGGCAAAGACGAGAACGGAATTGCCGTTAAAAGCAGAAGCTCCGCAGGAGACAAGGGATTTCGGCAGGTATACGGTGGAAAAACCAGTCCCGGAAAAAGCGCCGGCGCCGATGTCGGTGATCGTATCCGGCAGACGGAGCACGCCCGTCAGAAAACTCAGTCCCTGAAAGGCATTTGCGCCGATCCCTCTGACGGAAATGCCGTCGATTTCGGAGGGAATGGACAGGGCCATGCTTTTCGTGCCGGACTGCGTCAGGGTTTCCAGATAAGCCTCTGTAAATCCGGTGATGGTCCCCCCGGAAAACTGGAAACGGGAAGCGGACGGATCCGCAGGCGCGGAAGAATCGCCTTCCGCTTTGCTTTCCTCCGACGGGGTAGATGGAGTCTCCGACATGGGTTCAGGCTCCGGCGAAGCCTCATTTTCCGAAACAAAGCTGCCGGAAACGGAGGGAATCTGACCGGAGGCGTGAATGGACGGACCGCTCCCAAGAAACAGGAGACAGGCCGCGGACAACAGAAGAAAGGCCGGAAAACGACGGCATTTCTCGAAAAGAATGGATAAACAGGATATCGCAACAGGTTTCGGACAAAGCTGCTTTTTCATGTAAAAGCCTCCCCTCTATGATGAAAATCCTCAGAATGCAATTTTTTTCCTATCTATAATTATGGAATATCCGGAGAGGAAAAACAAGGAAGAAAATCTTAAGAATATGAATTCCGGTCGGACTTCTTTTTCGGGACATATTGTGGTATGATGAAGCGGATGAACGGAAAAGAACTGTCCTGGAGGTAAAGATGGAAACAAAGGAAGAAGAACTGGAATACCGGAGGGGGAAAAAGGAAAGCGGGGAGGCGGAAGCCGCCCTGATCAACCGCCTCGCGGAGTCGGAGCATCCGGAAAAGATCCTGGAGAGCGCCCAGCCTTTCATGGAGCTGATGAGCCGCTATCGCTGCGCCATGATGGAGGTGGAGACCAAGCTGCGGGTGTTGGATGAGGAATTCTCCCTGACCTATGACAGAAATCCCTTTGAAACCATAAAGAGCAGGCTGAAAAGGCCTGTCAGCATCATAGAGAAAATGAAGCGCCGGGGCTATCCTCTGACCGTGGAGGAGATTGAGAAGCAGCTGAATGACATCGCGGGGATCCGGGTGATCTGCTCCTTCCCCGACGATATTTACAGGCTGGCGGACATGCTGATCCGGCAGGACGATATCCGGCTTCTGCAGAAAAAAGACTATATCGTCTCTCCCAAGCCGAACGGCTACAGGAGCCTTCATCTGATCCTGGAGGTGCCGATTTTTCTTTCCAACAGCAAGCGTTATATGAAGGTGGAGGTGCAGTTCCGCACCATCGCCATGGATTTCTGGGCCAGCCTGGATCATAAGCTGAAATACAAAAAGGATGTGCAGGAACCGGAGCGGATCGCCGCGCAGCTGAAGGAATGCGCGGATGTCATCAGCAGCATGGATGAACGGATGCAGCAGATCCGGGATCAGATCGAGATGGGAAAAACAGGGGATGGGAGAGATCCCGGATCCGGCCCAAAGGAGGAAGCGTGAACATGGAAAAACGGCTCACCCCGCTGATGCGGATTTATCATGCGCAGATTCCGGCTCCGCTCATGGAGCTGTATGAAACGCCGCCCATGCGCAGGCTTTCCGATGTGGGCATGCACTGCGGCTGCGAATACAGCGCCTTTCCACGCTTCCGTTACCGCCCCATGGCGGAAGGGGCGGAGAATTATACCAGAGACCTGCAAAGCATGGGCGCGGCGCTGATCGTCTGGCATTTTACCGGGGACCTGAAGCAGAGCGCGGCGGCGCTGCTCCACGACATCGCGACGCCCGTGTTCGCCCATGTGGTGGATTTTTTGAAGGGAGACCATGTGCACCAGGAGGCCACGGAGGAAGCGACCAGGGAAATGATCGAGGCTTCCCCGGAAATGATGCGCGTCCTGAAAAAATACGGCCTGACCGTAGACGACGTGGCGGATTATCACATCTATCCCGTTGCGGACAACCCGTCGCCCGGCCTGTCCTCGGATCGCCTGGAATATACCATCGGCAATTTTTACGGCAGAAGCAGGAAAAGCCTGGAGCAGATCCGCGTCCTTTACGGGGCGCTCACCTGTGTGGAAAATGAAAAAGGCGAGCCGGAGATCGCCTTTTCTTCCCGGGCGGCGGCGGAGGAATTCACCCTCGGCGCTTTGGAAAACTCCCGCATGTATATCGCGGACGAGGACCGCTACTGCATGCAGTACCTGGCCGACCTTTTGAAAAAGAGCCTGGAATGGGGCGTGCTGAAGCCGGAGGAGCTCTACGGAACGGAAAAACAGGTGATCGGCCGCCTGCTTTCGGAAGAAAGATGCGCGGCGCTCTGGAACCAGTACCGGCTCCTTTCCCAAATAGAAGTGACCAAAGAAAGACCGGCCGGCCGTTACTGCGTCCGCGTACCCTCCAAGCTGCGCTGGATCGATCCGCTTTTCCTCCTCCCGGAGGGCGGCGCGGCACGCATCAGCGAGGTGAGCGAACCCGTCCGAAAGGGCATCGAAGACCTGCACCGGACCGATTTTGACGTGTGGATCTGCGCGCCGGAAGGGGCGGAGGCTGCGGCGGAGCTTCTGCAGAACGGGTAACAGGCCGCAAAATGGAGGAGAAAATGGAAACGATCCTGCTCAGGCAGGCCTGTCCGGAGGACGCGCAGGCCGTGCTGGACATTTATGCGCCCTATATCAGAAATACCAACATTACCTTTGAATACGAGGTCCCTTCCCTTTCGGAATTCCGGAAGCGGATGGAAGGGATCATGGCGGGATACCCCTATCTGGTCTGCGAGATCGACGGCATCATGGCGGGTTATGCCTATGCCCACCGCTACAAGGAGCGGGCGGCCTATCAGTGGGACGCGGAGCTTTCCGTTTATCTGAGAGAGGACTATGCGCGCCGGGGCATCGGCCGTGCCTTTTATACCGCTCTCATGGAAATCCTGAAGGAGCAGAATGTGCGCAATGTGTACGGCATCGTCACAAGCCCCAATCCGCCCAGCGAGGCGCTTCACCTTGCCATGGGCTTTTCCCTCTTCGGCGTTTCCAAAAAGACCGGCTATAAGCTGGGGCGCTGGATCGACGTATCCGGCTTCGAGCGGCCGATCGGGGATCCCGACAGCCCGCCGGAAAAGCTGCTTGCGATTGGCCAGGTGCCGCGGCGGCGCATCGAAGAGATCCTGCGGGAGGCGGAAGGGATGATCCGGTGACAACCTGAAAGACCCTGAAAACCCGCCTGTAATCAGTCTGTAATCAGTTTCCGCAGGAGAAGAAAAAAGAAGAAGCCCCGTATTTACTGGACTTCTTCCTTAAAAGTGAGAGCGATAGACGGGGCTCGAACCCGCGGTCTCGACCTTGGCAAGGTCGCGCGTTACCAACTACGCCACTATCGCATGTATGTAAAGGATGCTTCGCATCCGAAGCGGGTGATGGGAATCGAACCCACGTATCCAGCTTGGAAGGCTGGTGTTCTAC
>DWUW01000236.1 GCA_019120525.1 Candidatus Eisenbergiella stercorigallinarum
AGTGTCCGCCTACGCGGCGGGAATGCCGAAGGTCCGCCTGGGGGTGAGACAGGGACAGGTGTTCCGGCTGAAGGATCTTCTGTATTCCCTCATGCTGGAATCCCATAACGATTCTGCCGTGATCATCGCGGAGCATATCGGGAGGAGGTTTGCCGGCAGCGGCGCGGACAGCGAGGAGGCGGTGCTCTGCTTCGCGGAGAAAATGAACGAAAAGGCGGAAGAGATCGGCTGCACGGATACCTTTTTTATCACGCCGAACGGGCTGGACGCCATTCTGGCCGAAACGGATGAAAACGGACAGACGACGCAACGGCAGCACTCCACCACGGCGGCCGACCTGGCCCGGATCATGAGCTACTGTGTAACGGCTTCCCCCAAAAGGGAAGAATTCCTTACGGTCACCAGGACACAGGAGTATTCCTTTACGGATTATGTCCTTGCCGCGCCTGCGGAGGAGCCCGCCCCGGAGGGCGCGGGCTCCTCCGGTATGGGCAGCGCGTGGAAAGCGGGGGGAAACAGCTATTCCTGTACCAACCATAACGCCTTCCTGAACATGATGGAGGGCGCGCTTACCGGAAAAACCGGTTTTACCTCCCGGGCAGGCTACTGCTATGTGGGGGCTCTCAGGCAGGGAGAAAAGACCTTTTCCATCGCTTTGCTCGCCTGCGGCTGGCCGGGAAACAAAAGCTGGAAATGGCACGATGCCAGGCTTCTGTATGAATACGGCCTGGAGAATTATGAAAAGAAGGATATCTACCGGGAGGAGACGCTTCCGGAACTGCCCGTAACGGACGGGACAGAGGGGACGGTACCTCTTTTACAGGAACGGACGGAGCTTCCTCTGCTGCTTTGCGCGGAGGACGAAGTGCATACGCAGCTCCAGCTCGCGGACAGTCTTTGTGCGCCTGTGGAAGCGGGGCAGACGGCAGGCTGGCAGAACTATTACGTGAACCATGCGCTCTATGCAAGCCTTCCCGTCCGCGCCGCGGAGGACGTGGGAGAATGGACATTCCGTTATTGCCTGGAGAAGCTTTCGGAAATGTTCTTTCTGTAAAAAAATGTGTTTTCCATCTGGTAGATTTTTGTGTTTCGTGATATACTTTTACAATACGGGTGCCTGTGGAATATGTCAAAACGGACAAGCTGTTTTTGAACCGCAGATTTCAGCCTGCAGTGCTTCCGGGCGGCCGTAGGCCAAGTTTAATTTCCAAAGTAAAGATAAAATGGAGGGCTGAAAAATGAGTACTACTTCACAAGCGAGCCAAAGAATCAACGCTTTGCTCGACGACAACAGTTTCGTTGAGATCGGGGCGATGGTGAGAGCCAGAGCTACTGATTTCAATCTGAAACAGACAGAAACTCCATCCGACGGATGCGTCACCGGTTATGGAGTGATCGAAGGGAATCTCGTGTATGTGTACAGCCAGGATGCTTCTGTGCTTGGCGGCAGCATCGGCGAAATGCATGCGAAGAAGATTACCAATCTCTATGACCTGGCGATGAAGACGGGAGCTCCCATGATCGGCCTGATCGATTCCGCCGGCCTGAGGCTTCAGGAGGCGACGGATGCCCTGAACGCCTTCGGCGAGATTTATATGAAGCAGACGCTGGCTTCCGGCGTGATCCCCCAGATCACGGCTGTATTCGGAACCTGCGGCGGCGGGCTTGCGCTGGTTCCCGCGCTTACCGACTTTACCTTCATGGAAGGAAAGAAGGCGAAGCTGTTCGTGAACGCGCCCAATGCCCTTGCCGGAAATGAGATCTCCAAGTGCAACACCTCGGACGCGGCGTTCCAGAGCGAAGAGGCGGGACTTGTGGATTTCGTGGGCGAAGAGTCCCAGATCCTCTCTCAGATCAGAAATCTGGTTTGCATGCTCCCTTCCAACAATGAGGACGACAATTCCTATGTGGAGTGCATGGACGACCTCAACCGTACGGACGCCTCCCTGGCGGCCTGCGTGGGAGACAGCTCCATCGCCCTTTCCACCATCGCGGACGACCGCCTTTTTGTGGAAGTGAAGGCCGCGTACGCGAAGGAGATGGTGACCGGGTTCATGAAGCTCAACGGCATGACCGTGGGCGCTGTGGCGAACCGTTCGGAGATTTATGACGAAAACGGACAGAAGACGGCTTCCTTTGACGCCGCCCTTTCTCCGGAAGGCTGCGACAAGGCCGCTGAATTCGTGAACTTCTGCGACGCGTTCAATATTCCGGTGCTTACCCTGACCAATGTGAACGGATTTACGGCGGACAAGTGCTCCGAGAAAAAGATCGCGAAGGCTGCCGCCCGCCTTACATACGCGTTTGCCAACGCGACGGTTCCCAAGGTCAACGTGGTGACCGGCATGGCTTACGGAAGCTCCTATGTGGTGATGAATTCCAAGGCTCTTGGCGCGGATATCACCTACTGCTGGCCGGATGCGAAGATCGGCACCATGGATGCCCGCCTTGCGGCGAAGATCCTCTGCGACGGACAGGGAGCGGATGCGGTGAACGCATGCGCGAAGGAATATGAGGCTCTGCAGACGAGCGCGGCGAGCGCTGCCGGACGGGGCTATGTGGACACCATTATTGAGCCTGCCGATACGAGAAAGTATGTGATCGGCGCGTTCGAAATGCTCTTCACAAAGAGGGAAGACCGCCCTGCGAAAAAACACGGCACGGTTTAAGCTGCCGCAGACTTTGAAAGGAGCATGTCGATTCATATGAAAAGGAAGTTGTTAACATTAGGAATGGCTCTCATCTGCGTTTTCAGCATGACGGCCTGCAGCGGGGAAGCGGATACGTCCGCGAATGCGGAAAGCCTTTATGGCATTACGCAGGAATCTGCAGTCAGCTATGCGGATCAGGTGATCGGTTCCGTCCAGACCATCGTGGCCCAGGGCATGCAGGATCAGTATGCGGCCGACGCGGTGATTTCCACCGCCCTGGACAGCTGGGAGAGCGCGCTGGAGGACATCGGGGAAGTGCAGTCCATGTCCGGGCATACGGTTTCCGCGGATGAGGACGGCGTGACCATTGACGTCCATGTGGACGGAAGCGAGCACGACGCGAATATCGTGATCACCCTGGATGACGAGCTGGCTTTAAGCAGCATTACGACGAACGTGGAATATTCCTTCGGGGAGCTGATGCAGAACGCGGCCCTGAATACGATCCTCGGCATGGGAACCGTATTCGTGATCCTGATCCTGATCTGCCTGATCATTTACTGCTTCAACTTTATCCCGAAGATCCAGGCAGCCTTCTCCGGCAAGAAGAGCGAGCCGGAAGAAAAGAGAGAAGCGGCGCCTGCGGCGGTTTCCGCTCCCGCTCCCGTGCCTGCTGCGCCTGCCCCGGCGGCCGTACAGGATCTTGCGGC
>DWUW01000237.1 GCA_019120525.1 Candidatus Eisenbergiella stercorigallinarum
ACCGTTGACTTTATCAGGAGTTAGACTTATAATTGCCCTATGAAATGGGATTCATAATTATACATCTGGACAGATTGTGCAGTCTGCCCAGTGGGAACAGGAGGGAATGTAGTGAAAAATTCAAAAACCGCATCGCCTAAAGTGCAGATGCAGAACGGCGTACCCAAAAGATCATTTTTTCAGAATCTGGTGCGCTACCGTGTGCTGCTGTTGATGTGCCTGCCGGCTGTTCTGTTTTTCTTCTTTATCAGCTATGTGCCGCTGCCGGGCATCTGGATCGCTTTCGTGGATTACAACGTCCGTGACGGTATCTTCGGAAGTGAATTCGTTGGAATGAGGAACTTCGAATTCCTGGCCTCCTCCGGAAAGCTGTGGAGCCTGACGAAGAACACGATCCTCTATAACCTGGCGTTCATCCTGCTGGGCAACTTCCTGGCCGTGTTCATCGCTATCCTGCTGAACGAGCTGCAGAGCAAGTGGTTCAAGAAGATTTCCCAGACGCTGATGTTCCTGCCTTACTTCATTTCGCAGGTTCTGGTCGGTATCCTGGTTTACAACATGCTGAACTATGATACCGGTTTTGTGAACGGGATCCTGGAGAACATGGGACTGGAGAGATGGCAGCCCTATTCCGACCCGAACGTATGGCCCGTGATCCTGGTTATCGTGTACCTGTGGCAGCAGACCGGTTATAACTCGGTGGTTTACTTCGCTTCCATCATGGGCATCGACATGGAGATGATCGAAGCGGCCAAGGTGGACGGCGCCAACGGTTTCCAGAGGATCCGCTACATCCTGCTTCCCAGCCTGAAACCCACCATCATCATCCTGCTGCTGTTCGCACTGGGCGGCATCGTAAAAGGTAACTTCGGACTGTTCTACAACATCATCGGAACCAACACACTGCTGTACGGTACCACGGATATCATCGAGACCTACGTATACCGTGCGACGATGGCGGAGTTCAACTTCTCCACCGCATCTGCAGTAGGCTTCTACCAGTCAGTGGTCGGCTTTGTGATCGTTATGGTTGTGAACTATATTGTTAAGAAGATAGAACCGGATTATTCCCTGTTCTAAGAAAGGTTGGAAGCGATATGGCAAAGAACAGTAATAATATGCAGCAGGGCACCAAGGTAAAGCTTGGTGCATCTGATTTGTTCATCCGCGGCTTTGGTTATACCCTTGTTACCCTCTACGCCGTTTGTTGTATTGTCCCCTTCCTGATCATCCTGGGGACCTCGTTTACAAGTGAATCTTATGTTACTACGCAGGGCGTGACGCTGATCCCGCATGAGTTTACGATGGCAGCCTATGAGATGGTTGTCAAGGGAGGCCGGATCTGGCAGTCCTATATCCTGACCATCACCATGACCGTGGTCGGAACCTTCCTGGGCCTGATGTTCATCTCCATGGCAGGCTACGCGCTGCAGAGAAGGGATTTCCCGTTCCGTAACGCGATTTCCTTCTACATTTACTTCACCAGCCTGTTTTCCGCAGGACTGGCGCCCTACTACCTGACCATGACCCAGCGCTATCATCTGAGAGACAGCTACCTGGCGGTGCTGATCCCGCTGCTGATGAGCCCCTGGCTGGTCATCCTTATGAAGAACTTTGTAAAGGCGATCCCGCATGAGATTTCCGAATCCGGTAAGATCGACGGCGCGGGAGACATGAGGATTTTCGTATCCCTGATCCTTCCCATGCTGAAGCCGGCCCTGGCCACCATCGGCCTGTTCCTGGCCCTGGGCTACTGGAACGAGTGGTATCAGTCCTCACTGTTCCTGACCAGTAAGGTGGATATCAAGCCCCTTCAGTATTATCTGTATGAGGTTGTAAACAAGGCGGACGCCCTGAAGAATTCCGTAGCGTCCCAGTTCGTTACCATCGGCAATCTGCCGACAGAAACGGTTAAGATGGCCAACGCCATGCTGGCGACCGGCCCCATCATCCTTCTGTATCCTTTCGTGCAGAAGTACTTCATCAGCGGCCTTACCGTAGGCGCGGTAAAGGGCTGACGCAGTGTCCGGCTTTCCGCTTCCGGAAGGCAGCTCGGACCAAACTACATATGGTCCTGATTCCCGTCCGCGGGAATTGGAGATAAATCTTACCCAACAACAAGAACGGAGGTAAAGTATGAAAAAGAAGTTAGTAGCAATCCTGCTGACTGCAGCCATGACCCTGAGTCTGGCAGCGTGCGGCGGAAGCGGCGATACCGCATCCAGCGCTCCTGCGGACGATGCTGCGGCCAGCACCGAAGAGGCGGCTGCGGACGATGCTGCGGCAGCTGACACGGAAGAAGCGGCCACTGAGGAAGCGGCGGCTGAGATCGACCCCAATGATCCTTGGGCGGGATGGGCCAACATCGATACGTCTGAGCCTGTAGTGATCAACTACCTGTGCGTCAGCGACAAGCCCACCAATCCGGATACGGATGAGATGATGGTTGAGCTGAACAAGATCCTTCAGGAGAAGGTGAACGCCACCCTGGAACTGAACTACATCGGCTGGACGGACTATCTTGCAAACTACAACCTGACCCTGGCTGCTATGGACGGTTCCGTAGACCTGGTCGTAACGGCTGACGACTGGCTGGATGCCTGGCAGAACGTAGACAGAGGCGCATTCATGGAGATTCCGGATGAGATGATCCAGACCTATGCTCCCGCTACCTGGCAGCAGGTAGACGAGTTCGGCGACTGGGATATGTGCCGCTACACGGATGGAAACATCTATCTGATCCCCGAAGACAACTACAAGCAGTGGACCAACCACGGTTTCATCTATCGTCTTGACTGGGCGAGAGAAGCTGGCCTTGAGGACGGCGTACACAGCTGGGACGACATGACTACTTACTTCCAGTATTGCCTGGATACCTTCCCGGATATGATTCCTTGGGATGTGAACGGCGGAAGCTCTGTTGCAGAGTGTACTGGTGGTTATCTGGCATCCGCCGGTGCTGAGACCTATCCTCTGATCGGTATCAGCGCAGGTATCGTAGGATACGCTGACAACCAGGTGAAGTGCCAGTATCTGGAAGAGACCGACGCTCTGGTTGCATACGGCAACCTGATGAAGAGCTGGGCTGAGATGGGCGTTTGGAGAACCGACGTTCTGAACAACTCCACCTCCGATACGAGACAGGCGTTCAGAGAAGGCCGCGGCGCGGTTGACCAGCATCATACCGAGACCTGGACCGGTCTGGTAAGCCCTGGGGATCCGAACAACGTGTTCTATCAGGAAGATCCTGATGCGGAAGTTGGATTCTTCTGGTTCGGCGAAGAGAATGATTTCCTTGTAAACCTTTCCATCCTTCACGGCGCGCTGGCTCTGTCTTCCGGCAGCCAGAACCCTGAGAGAGCTCTGATGGTTTATGACCTGATCAGAAATGATCCTGAGTGCTACCGCCTGTTCATGTATGGTATCGAAGGCGAGCAGTATGTACTGGTTGACGACAATATGTTTGAGAGACCCGAAGGTTATGTGGACAGCGAGGATAAGGTTGATACCGCATTCTGGGCTGGACGTAACGATACGGTTGGCCTGAGAAACGCTCAGCTGAACTGGGATGCCATCGACGCTCTGTATGCGGAGTACGATGCAGTAGCAGTTGACAACCCGTACCTGCAGTTCATTCCTGTAACGGATGAGATCAGCGGTACCATGAGCACCCTGAACGAGATCGTTACCAACTACACCAAGCTGCTGACCCATGGCCAGTTCCAGGGCACCGCAGAAGAGTGTGTTGCTGAGTTCCAGGATCAGCTCCGTGCTGCCGGCGTTGAAGATGTAATCGCAAACGTACAGGCTCAGATGGATGCTTTCTATGGAACGGCTGCAGAATAATGCGACAGTCATAGCCGAGTAACAGATACAGGATCTGTTTTTCATACGGCAGGTAAGAGGGTATGGACAGTGAATGTCCATGCCCTCTTTTTTTCAAAGGCCCGCCGGAGGGCGGGCGCAACGGAAGGAAAGCGGCGCAGGCCGCCTGGAAAAAGTGAGGAGGTTATGGATGAGCAGATTTGAGATCACTGATAATTTTTACCTGGACGGAAAGCCCTTCCGGATCATCTCCGGCGCGATCCACTATTTCCGTGTGGTACCGGAGTACTGGAGGGACCGTCTGGAAAAGCTGAAAGCCATGGGAGCCAATACGGTGGAGACCTACATCCCCTGGAACATGCATGAGCCGAAAAAGGGAGAGTTCCATTTTGACGGGATCCTGGATATCCGGAAGTTTGTTGGGATCGCCCAGGAGCTGGGCCTGTATGTGATCCTGAGGCCGTCCCCGTACATCTGCGCGGAATGGGAGTTCGGCGGGCTTCCCGGCTGGCTCTTAAAGGAGGACGGGATGCGCCTGAGAGGCTGCTACGAGCCCTTCCTGAAGCATATCAGAGAGTATTATGACGTGCTGTTTCCGATCATCACGCCCCTGCAGATCGACCAGGGCGGCCCGGTGATCCTGATGCAGGTGGAAAACGAGTACGGCTATTACGGGGATGATACGGCTTATCTGGAGACCATGAAGGGATACATGATCGACAGGGGCGTGACGGTGCCGCTGGTAACGTCCGACGGCCCCATGGACGAATCCCTTTCCTGCGGCCATCTGCCCGGGGCGCTGCCCACGGGAAATTTCGGCTCCCGGACGAAGGAGCGCTTCCAGGTGCTTCAGAAGTATACGGATGGCGGCCCTCTGATGTGTACGGAGTTCTGGGTGGGGTGGTTTGACCACTGGGGAAACGGCGGCCACATGAGGGGCAACCTGGAGGAGAGCGTGCAGGATCTGGACGACATGCTGGAGCTGGGTCATGTGAACATCTACATGTTCGAGGGAGGCACCAACTTTGGGTTCATGAACGGATCGAATTATTACGACGAGCTGACGCCGGACGTGACCAGCTACGACTACGACGCGGTGCTCTCGGAAGATGGGCAGATCACGGAGAAGTACAGAAGGTACCGGGAAGTGGTGGCAAAGCACGCGCCGGTGCCGGAGGTGGAGCTTACCACGGACATCCGCAGGAAGGCGTACGGGAAGCTGGCCTGCGAGGCGAAGGTAGGGCTGTTTGAATCCCTTTCCGACCTGTCCGCTCCTGTGAAGAACACCTTCCCCATCTGCATGGAGAAGCTGGACCAGAACTACGGCTACATCCTGTACCGGACGAGCCTGGAGCGGGAGCAGAACGTGGAGAAGCTCCGCCTGTGGGGGGCGAACGACCGGGCGAACATCTTCGTGGAAGGAAAGCCTGTGGCGACGCTGTATGACAGGGAGCTGTTAAACGAGATCGAAGTGAAGGCAGAGTTTGAAAGCCGCCCGGCCCGGATGGATATCCTGATGGAGAACATGGGGCGCGTGAACTTCGGGCCGAGGATGGAGAGCCAGAGAAAGGGAATCGCGGGCTGCGTGCAGTTAAACGGCCACATGCATTACAACTGGGAGATGTACCCGCTGCCGCTTGATAACGTATCGAAGCTGGACTTCACGAAGGGATATGAGGAAGGGCTCCCGGCGTTCTACCGCTTTACCTTCGAGGCGGAGGAGCAGTGCGATACCTGGCTGGATTTCGCGGGCTGGGGAAAGGGCTGCGCATTCCTCAATGGGTTCAACCTGGGAAGGTACTGGGAGATCGGGCCGCAGAAGCGTCTGTATATCCCGGGTCCTCTGGTAAAGAAAGGAAAGAACGAGATCATCCTGTTTGAGACGGACGGAAAGGCGCCGGGAGAGATCACTCTTACGGACGAGCCGGATATCGGCTGACTGCCTTTGTGAAAAAAAGCTGGCAATTTCCGTGGCAGCTGTCTATAATGGGGAGAAAAGAGCTTTGCCATCCGCGTACCGGCTTCCGGCAGGTGCGCGGACGGCGGAGTGGAAGGCGGGGCCTTTTTCGCTCCGCCGCAGGCCTGAGAAGGTATCTGCGCCGGGAGGAAGGGTATAGACAACATGGAAAAAGAGACAATCAGTATATATACCATAGCGAAGGAAGCGGGAGTGTCACCGGCTACAGTTTCCAGGGTGCTGAACGGGAGCGCCAGGGTAAGCGAGGAAAAACGTGCCAGGGTCCAGGCTTTGATCGAAAAGTACAGCTTTACCCCAAACGCGCTGGCAAGGGGGTTAAGCAGCGTGGAGACCAAGGTGATCGGCCTGATGGTTTCCGACATCCGCAACCCGTTTTACGCGACGATGGTGGTGGAATGTGAGAAGGCGGCGAGTGAAAAAGGCTATCTGATGATGCTGTGCAATTCGCTTGGCAGCAATGAGATGGAGCTTACCTATCTGGAAAAGTTTAACAGCCAGCGTGTGGACGCGGTGATCCAGATCGGCGGAAAGGTGGACGAGCTGGTTTCCGATACCGGATATGTACAAAGCGTGAACAAGGTGGCAAGTTCCATGCCTGTCCTGATCACGGGAAAGCTGGACGGAGCGGACTGCTATCAGGTAAATATCGACGAAGGCCAGGCAATGGAGCTTCTGATCAGTTTCCTGATCGAGAACGGGCATCGCGATATCGCGCTCCTCGGCGGAAGGGATAATGTGAAGTCCACTGTGGATAAAAGGCTGCGGTACAGACAGATGCTGTGGAAATATGGCATACCGGTGCGGGAGGAGTATATCATAGATGGGGACAGCTATGATATCGAAAGCGGTTCGGAGGCCATGCGGCAGTTTATGAGAGAGGACCACCCCATGCCTTCGGTGGTGATCGCCATCAATGATTTTACCGCGGTGGGGGTGGTGCGGACACTGCGCGAGGCCGGTTATCGGATCCCGGAGGAGATTTCCGTGGTAAGCTTTGACAACACCTATATCGCGGAAACCTGTATGCCGCGGCTGACCTGTGTGGGCTATGACTACCGGATGTTCGGAAGGCTCCTGGTGGATACCGCGGTATGCGCGATCCATGGGGAAGAGCCGCCAAGGGTACAGATGGTAAAGTCCAGGCTGGTGATCAGGGATTCCTGCAAATGTCTGAATGACTGAAAAGAGAGGCCGTGGTACAGACCATGTTTTATCTGTTGGATCCGGGGATCCTGCCCAGCGTAAGGCTGGCGGATTCCGTGATAATAGAGCCGCCCTACGTGCATAAGCGCAGAAAGGCGGACGAATATATATTGTATCTGATCAAGAGGGGAGCCATGTATCTGCAGGAGAACGGGACTCCCCTTACTTTGCAGGCGGGGGATGTGTGCATTCTGGATCCGGCGTATACCCATGAAGGGCTGAAATCTTCCTGGTGCGAATATTTTTATATCCATTTCAGGCATCCTTCCATTCAAAGGATCGATGAAAGCAGGACGGAGGATTTTCAGAAGCTGCTTCTGGAAAAGAGGAGATCTTCCATCCAG
>DWUW01000238.1 GCA_019120525.1 Candidatus Eisenbergiella stercorigallinarum
AAAATGTGGTCCAGGTGATCAACTCAGCCTGTGAGGAATGTCCCATTTCCTCCGGCTATGTGGTAACGGACCTTTGCCAGGGCTGTCTGGCAAAATCCTGTAAACAGGCGTGCAACTTCGGGGCGATCACCGTTGGAAACGGCCGTTCCTATATCGATCCTGCCAAGTGCAAATCCTGCGGAAAATGTGCGGAAGCCTGCGCTTATTCCGCCATCGTGAAGATCCAGAGGCCCTGCATGAAGAGCTGCCCGGTAGGCGCGATGGAGATGGATGAGAACGGCGTATGCCAGATCGATGATGAGAAGTGCATCCGCTGCGGCCAGTGCATCCATGCCTGCCCGTTCGGTGCGGTTGCTTCCAAAGCGGATGTGGTGGATGTGGTAAACGCGATCCGCAGCGGCAAGAAGGTGGTTGCCATGCTGGCGCCCGCCGGGGAAGGCCAGTTTGGCCCTGACGTCACCATGGCGAGCTGGCGGACGGCCATGAAGAAGGTCGGCTTTGCCGATTTCGTTGAGGTAGGGCTCGGCGGAGACCTGACCGCGGCTTTTGAGGCGGAAGAATGGGCAGAGGGCTTTAAGGAAGGCAAGAAGATGACCACCTCCTGCTGCCCCGCATTTGTAAATTATATCCGGAAGCATTTCCCGGAGGTCGCTGAAAACATTTCCACCACCGTATCTCCCATGTGCGCGGTATCCAGGATGCTGAAGGCGAAGGATCCCGAGACGGTCACGGTGTTTGTGGGTCCCTGCATCGCCAAGAAGTCGGAGGCGCATGAGCACGGCATCGAGGGCAATGCGGATTATGTCCTGACCTTCGGCGAGATCCGCGCGATCATGCGCGCGAAGGGCGTGGAGCTTGAGCCGGAAGCGAATACCAGCCAGGAAGCGAGCGTCTACGGAAAGCGCTTCGGCAATGGCGGCGGCGTGACGGAGGCTGTTCTGGAGTGCCTGAAGGAGACCGGAGAGAACACCGATATCAAGGTGGCAAGATGCAGCGGCATCGCGGAATGCAAGAAGGCCCTGACGCTCCTGAAGATCGGCAGACTGCCTGAGGACTTCATCGAGGGCATGATCTGTGAGGGCGGCTGCGTGGGCGGCCCGAGCCATCACAAGTCCGCGCAGGCGGCGAAGAAGGACCGTGACAAGCTGATCGGCGAAGCCGATAAGAGAGGCGTGCACGAGAATCTGAGCAATTACGATCTGGATTCTTTCTCCATGCATCGTTGATGCATTGCATCGTTGAGGTATTGCCTCGTTGAGGCATGCGCCGCTGGGAGCTTCAGCTGCCGGCGGATGAATAGCGGTGAAGAAGGCGTTTTCCGCGGGGAATACCCTGCGGAAGGCGCTTTTTTCTGGCCAACGGGCAATGCCTGGGAAAATATTCTGTGGAGAATACTTTTTGGGGAAAAGCGGATAAAACGGCACTCCGGAAGGTGAAAGCGGCATGGGCCGCGGGATTACGGGGGCGTCAGGAAGAAGACTCTTTACATCCGCAGGGAAATATTTTAGAATACAGCTTAAAAGCGCAAAAACGATGTCAGGAAAGGACAAGGATGTGAAAGAAAAGAAAAATGCGGCGGGGATCCTGCTGTTTATCCTGGCGGCCGCTATGGCCGCATTCAGCTTCAGCCTGTGCGGCGCGGAGGATATCTGGTATGATGAGCTGTTTACCATGAGCTTTGTCCGTCAGCCCGTGGGGAAGCTTCTGGAACTCGCTGCGCAGGACGTGCATCCGCCGCTGTATTATCTGATCGTGAAGGCGGTTCTGGAGTGTGTCCGGCTGGTTCTGCCGGCAATGAATGAGGTTGCCGCGGCAAAGATGGTTTCCGTGCTTCCCTATCTGGGACTTCTGGCCTATTCTGCCGTCCTGGTCCGCAAAAGGGACGGCTGGCTGTGCGCGGGGCTGTTTGCTTTCTGCCTGCTTTCCATGCCGCAGCTGTCCAATTATACCACGGAGATCCGGATGTACGGCTGGGCGCTTTTTTTCCTGACCGCAGCGTTCCTGCATATGAGGGAGATCCTTCTGGCCGGAAAGAAGCTGCACTGGGCGGCCTTCTGGTTTTATGGGATCTGCGCGGCCTATACCCACTATTTTGCCGCCGTTTCGGCGTTCTTCCTTTATCTCTCCCTGGCGGGACTGCTTCTGTGGAAGCATAAGAAGGAGGGTGGATCTGCGGGATCCGGGGCTTTCCTGCGGACATCTGCGCCCTGGCTGGCCTGCGTAGCGCTGTCTGTACTGGCTTATCTTCCCTGGCTTCCCAGCGCCATAAGGCAGGTATCGGCGGTAAGGGAGGATTACTGGATCCTTCCGCTGGAATGGAGCTGCTTCGGCGGATGCGTAAAATTTGTCCTGAAGCCCTCCACCGGATATCAGCTGCCGGACTATGTTCTGGCGGTGCTGCTCTTCGGAAGCCTTCTGCTGCTTTTGCTCCGGGCGTTTCTGAACCGGAAAAAGGAGGAGGCTTTCTGGCGGGATGCGGCATACGCTTCCTGCGGCATCTGGGTGCTTGCCGGGACGGCCCTGTTCGGGATTGCCGTATCCTTCCTGATGCGTCCCGTATTTGTGTACCGTTATATGCTCCCGGCTCTGGGCGGCTTCTGGTTCTGTTTTGCCTGGTTCGTCAGCGGGGGCAGGGCGGCAGAAAAAGAGGGGCATACCGTTTTCGGATGGAAGGCCGTACGGATCATTTCCCTGCTTCTGCTGCTTGCGGTCGGCCTGATGGATTACCGCTCCTTCGCGCAGGGAGAGCTCCTGAAAAGCGGACAGATGGAGAGGACGCTGCAGGCCTTTGACGGGCTGGGAGAGGACAGTGTGGTGCTGTTCAATTTTGACCAGGTACAGGCGGTGGCGGGATATTATCTGGACCGGGAAACCTGGCTGTACGGAGATGAGCCGGAGGCGCTGATCGCAAGGATGCTTCCGCAGACAAAGGCGGGAGGCGATGCGCAGTGGGTGGAGGAGCTTCTGGAGGAAGGCCGGACGGTCTGGTTCGTGGGAAGCAATCTGGCGCGGGAGGCCGTGCTTGCACAGTGGAAAGAGAGGGGGATCGTTCCGGCGGAGACGGTGGACAGCCTTCTGCTGGAGCGTTACTGGTTTAATCTGTACCGGCTGGCACTGGCCGGATAGCGGAAGAATGGAGGAGATTATGAAAAAAAGAAATCTGATGACAGCTGGAGCCGCATGGCTTCTTGCGCTCTCTTTGGCAGCCTGTTCCGCGGCGGCGCCGCAGAATACGGCGCCTGAGACCGCCGCGGAAACGGAAAGCG
>DWUW01000239.1 GCA_019120525.1 Candidatus Eisenbergiella stercorigallinarum
CCGGTCCAGCCCCTCCAGAAGCGCTCCCAGGAAGGGCGCTCCAAGCAGATAGACAATCGCCAGGATAAGAGAAGTTTTCATACCACGGCACCTCCTATCGTCAGGATCAGAAGAATGATCAGCGCTCCCGCCGCAAAGATCATGGACGGCACGAGCACTCTGTTTTCACTGAAATAATCCGGCAGATACCAGTTGGCCAGATACATCGCCTTCTCCTCTCCGAAGGAATCCGTGAAATGCCGGTCGTCCCCAGCGTTCGCTCCGCTCATGTAGGACATGACGAGCTTGTTTTTCTTTCCGAAGGTCAGGAGCCGTACGGCCACGGGAAGCACCAGGATCAGGCACAGCATCATGATCATGATGTACAGGTTGCCGGTTCCGATCAGGTTCGGCACATGGGTGTTATACATATCCATCAGGAAGGGCTCGATCAGCCCGGAGGAAACCACCGGGAAGGTCAGGCACAGAAGGACCATCAGGATGCTCAGGGTCAGAAGAGCCGTCCATTCGCTCTTTTTCGTCACATTTTTGATCCGCTCGGAATGATGATGCACCGCAACCAGCGTCCCCAGCCACTTGGTCCAGTAAAACAGGGTGGTGGCGCTTCCGAATACCAGGAAGATCACCAGAAGGATGCTTCCGGAATCCACGTAGGCCTTCAGGGCCGCCCATTTGGAGATCAGCATGCCGAAGGGCGCAAGGAACATGCCCGCGATACCGATGATCATCACATAGGCAAGGCCGGGCAGCTTCACGATCAGCCCGTGCATGTCCTCCACATTTCTGCTTCCGGTACAGTTCTCCACCGCGCCCACGGAAAGGAACATCAGGGATTTGGAAACCGCGTGGAACATCATCAGAAGGATGCCCGCCCATACGGCCTCATGCATGCCAACGCCCGCGCAGGCGGTGATCAGTCCCAGGTTGGAAATGGTGGAATAGGCCAGCACCTTTTTCCCGTCGTCCTGGGAAATGGCAAGCACGGAGGTCATCAGGAAGGTGAAGCCTCCGACGGTGGTCACCATCAGCCCCGCCGTATTGCCCTGCAGGGCGGGAGCCAGACGGATCAGCAGGTACACGCCCGCCTTCACCATGGTCGCCGAATGCAGCAGCGCGCTGGTGGGCGTGGGCGCGACCATGGCCCCCAGAAGCCAGCCGGAGAAGGGCAGCTGCGCGCTCTTGGTCAGGCCGGCGAACGCCAGAAAGACCACCGGGATCACGGCAAGGGCAGCCCGCTCGTCTCCGCTCACGGCGAAATCCACCAGATCCTGAATGTTGATGATGTTAAGCTGCGTCACGGAATAGACGATCGCCACGGCAAAGCCCAGGCCGCCCAGCAGGTTCATCCACAGGGCGCGGAAGGAATTGTCCATGGCCTCCTCCGTCTGATTATAGCCGATGAGAAGGAAGGAACAGATGCTTGTGATCTCCCAGAAAAAATAGATCCAGATCAGATTGCTGGAGAAGATCAGCCCCATCATGGCTCCCAGGAACAGGAAAAGCATGGCAAAGAAAAAGGATCTCCTGTCCTTATAATCCAGATGGTGCCTGTTGTAATCTTTCATGTATCCGATGGCATAGACACAGATCAGGCAGCCCACGATCCCCACGATCAGCGCCATGGCTACCGTCAGCTTGTCCGCCAGGATATGATTGGCCTCGATCGCTTCCGGGCGTCCGCTCAGCTCCAGCCAGGTCATCAGCCCGGTCTGCAGGATGGACAGAAGCGCGCAGTAATACTTCCGGTATTTGAAGCTGAAATAAAATACCAGCGCGACCAGCCCCCATTCCGCTGCGAGCATGAACATGTCGAAAACATGCGTGTGCGGCAGATAGGCCACCGTTTTCCCTCCGATCAGATTGGTGACCGCAAACACGATGACCGAAGCCACGATAATGCCGCAGAAGGTGAACTGCACCGTCCTTCTGAGCAGTCCGTGCTGTTTCATGCAGGACATCACGAGCGCGGCCAGGAATGGAAACAGAATCAGAAAAAGTATGATTTCCATTTGTTTCTCCCCGCTTTCCTTGTAGTAAAAAATATCGGACAGCCGGTCTCGCGCAGCAAAGCGGCCTTCGGCCGTTTTCCCCAAAAAACGGGCCGGTTGTGCACCCTTCCTTATCCTACTTCCGTTCGGGGAAAGTGTCAAGTGAAAAGGGAGAGAAAAGCCGTTCTTTGAAACACCTTTTTATGGCACAACTACCAAAGCCGGGGAGGACATTTCCCCTCCCCGGCCCGGGTTCCTTTTTTACAGCAGGCTTTCCGTCCTTCCTCCATTTCCCGCGGACCGGTACGCGGCGAGCATCAGACGGGCCGTGTCCCTGACGCCGTCCAGATCCTGGGCGAAACGTTCCCCCGTCTGCAGACAGCGGTAAAAGTCCGAGATGCAGTCCAGGTGTCCGCTCCCCCAGTAGCTTTTCCCCAGCGCCTGTTTTCTGTCGATCGGCGGATTCTCCCTCCTTCCGTCCGGATAAAGAAGCGTCACCTCCAGATCTTCCACGCGGATGACCATATTTTCGCAGGAAAGCTCGATGAGGGGCGGCGCGTCCTCCGTATAGGCGGTGGTGGCATAAAAGCAGGCGGCCGCGTCCTCATACCGGATATAGGCTTCCATCATATCCTCCACCTCGATCACGCCCGGAAGGTGATGGTTGGCTGTCTGCGCTTCCACGGACACCGGCTTTCCCAGAAAGACGCCCAGCAGATCCATGGTATGGATAGACTGGTTGATGAGCGCGCCGCCTCCCTCCGTGGCGAGCCTCCCTCTCCAGCCGCTCTGCGTATAATAAGCCTCGCCGCGGTTCCAGGTGACGATTCCCCTGGCTCCCTTCACCTTTCCGGCCTTCCCGGAAGAAAGCAGTTCCCTTATAAAAAGGACGCTGGGATTATAGCGGTTCTGAAAGCAGAAGCCGGCCCGTCCGGGTCCCTCCGCCACCGCCCTTTCCAGGGCGGCAAGCTGTTCTTCGGAAACCACAGGCGGTTTTTCACAGAACACATGGATCCCCCTTTTCAGCGCGTATTCCGCCATGGGGACATGCAGATAATGGGGCGTACAGATATGGAGCACATCCGGGCGCTCCTTCTCCAACATTTCTTCCAGTGAACCGTATGCCCGGCACCCGTATTCCTCTGTATATTTTTCCGCCCGTTCCAGGCGGATATCCGCAGCCGCCAGAAGCTCTGCTTCCTCCAGCCGGCTGATGCTTTTCGCATGTACGGCCGCGATATTTCCGCAGCCAACGATCGCAGCTTTCATTTTCTGTCTGCCTCCGATGGTATAAAATCATATCCCGGACCCGGCATGTCCCTTATTCAGTCCTGCCGCTTCCGTAAGAACCCTCTGTCTGGAAGGTGACCTCCTGCACGTTCTCCTTCCTTTTGGAGGTCCTGCGCAGTTCGTTCAGCTTCTCCAAAAACAGATCCTCGTCAATGGGAAGGGTCACAGGGCATCCCAGCCAGCTGGACAGATGCATGGCGTTGGAAAGCATCAGCCCCCGGATCCCTTCCTTTCCGTCGGCAACCAACGGCTCGCCGCGCAGGATCCTTCCCGCGAAGGCGCGCATCACTCCGGCATGCTGGGGATTCTGCCCGTCGGTGACAAGCTCTTCCACATGTCCCGCCGGCTTCGCGAATCCTTCCGTCGCGGAAAAGCAATACTCCCGTTCGCTCACGTCCAGCACGTAAAAGAAAAGCTTATCGTCTTCACAGACCAGCTTTGCCTTTTCCAGGGTGATCTCAAAGCGGTTGGTCCCGGGGGCATCCGCCGTGGTGGTCACGAACACGCCCGTAGCCCCGTTTGCGAATTCCAGGTAGGCGGTCACATCGTCCTCTACCTCGATGTCATGCCATTTCCCATTGTGGCAGAAGGCCTGCACCTTAACGGGAAGCCCGCAGATCCACTGAAGCAGGTCCAGATTGTGGGGGCACTGGTTCAGCAGTACGCCGCCGCCCTCTCCGTCCCAGGTTGCCCGCCATCCG
>DWUW01000025.1 GCA_019120525.1 Candidatus Eisenbergiella stercorigallinarum
CCAGCATCCCGGAAGACGTAAAGGAAAAACTGCTCCGGTTCGGCCGGGCTGCGGTGGCGGCGGCTACCATGCGGGGCAAATCCTACCTGCAGATCGGTTCCATCTGTATGGGAATCGGCGGCTCCATCATCGATCCCGCTTTTATGGAAGAATATCTGGGCATGCGCGTGGAGTCCGTGGACGAGGTGGAGATCATCCGCCGCATGACGGAGGGCATCTACGATCAGGCGGAGTTTGAAAAGGCTCTGGCCTGGACGAAGGAAAACTGCATCGAGGGCTTTGACAAGAACCCGGAGGCGGTGCAGAAAAACAGAGAGCAGAAGGATCAGGACTGGGAGTTCGTCGTGAAGATGATGTGCATCATCAAGGATCTGATGAACGGCAACAAAAAGCTTCCGGAGGGCTGCGAGGAAGAAATGGTGGGACACAACGCCATCGCGGCCGGCTTCCAGGGACAGCGCCAGTGGACTGACTTTTATCCCAACGCGGATTTCGCGGAGGCCATGCTGAACACCTCCTTTGACTGGAACGGCGCGCGTGAGCCTTACGTGCTGGCGACGGAAAACGATGTGTTAAACGGCCTTGGCATGCTGTTCATGAAGCTTCTGACCAACCGGGCGCAGATCTTCGCGGATGTGCGTACCTATTGGAGCCCGGAGGCGGTGAAGAAGGCGACCGGCTACGAAGTGGAAGGCATCGCGAAGGAAGCGGGCGGCTTCATCCATCTGATCAATTCCGGCGCGGCCTGCCTGGACGCCAACGGACAGGCGAAGGACGCGGATGGAAACAACGTGATGAAGCCCTGGTATGAAGTGACCGAAGAGGATCAGAAGGCCATCATGCAGGCGACCACCTGGAACGAGGCGGACTTCGGATACTTCCGCGGCGGCGGATATTCCTCCCGTTTTGTGACCGAGGCGGAAATGCCTGTTACCATGATCCGTCTGAATCTGGTGAAGGGCCTTGGGCCGGTGCTTCAGATCGCGGAAGGCTGGACGGTGAAGCTTCCGGCGGAGGTGACCGACAAGCTCTGGAAGAGAACGGACTACACCTGGCCGTGCACCTGGTTCGCGCCCAGGACCACCGGAAAGGGAGCCTTCAAGACGGCTTACGATGTGATGAATAACTGGGGAGCCAACCACGGCGCGATCAGCTACGGACACATCGGCGCGGATCTGATCACCATGTGCTCCATGCTCCGGATCCCGGTGAGCATGCACAACGTTTCGGAAGAAAAGATTTTCCGCCCGGCCGCCTGGAATGCCTTCGGCATGGACAAGGAGGGACAGGATTACAGGGCCTGCGCCGCGTACGGACCTCTGTATAAATAACGGCAATAAAAAAGCTTCGTGAAAAAAGGGACAGCGGACAAAAAAGAAGGAAAAGAGAAAAGGGCCGGCATATGGTGGACTGCCGTATGCGCGGCCCCTTTTTTCAAAAACGGAAAGAAAGGAGACGCCGGAAAATGAAAACAACAGAAAAACAGCTGCTTGCCGTCGATCTGGGCGCTTCCAGCGGCAGGGTGATGCTGGGACGCTTTGACGGGGAAAAAATAAGCGTGGAGGAGCTGCATCGTTTTTCCAACGATCCGGTGACGCTCGGAGGAACGATGTACTGGGATTTCCTGCGCCTGTTCCACGAGATCAGACAGGGGCTTCTGAAATCAAAAAAATACGGGAAGGTTGACAGCATCAGCGTGGATACCTGGGGCGTGGACTTCGGCTTGCTGGACGAGGGAGGGAATCTGCTGGAAAATCCGGTGCACTACAGGGACAGCCGGATGAACGGCATGCTGGAAAAGAGCTTTTCCCTGCTGGATGCCGACCGCTTTTATCAGATTACCGGAACCCAGTTCATGGAGATCAATACGGTCTTTCAGCTTCTGTATCTGGCTCAGAACAGAAGGGAGCTTCTGGACCGGGCGGACTGCATGCTTTTGATGCCGGATCTTTTTCACTATTTTCTCTGCGGGGAAAAAAGCTGCGAATATTCCATCGCGTCCACCACGCAGCTTCTGGATGCGCGGCGGAAAACCTGGTCGAAGGAGGTCCTGAAGGCTCTGGGGCTGCCGGAGAAGATCCTTCTGCCTGTGGTTCCTTCCGGAACGCCCCTGTTGCTCCTTAGGCCGGATATCGCAGGAGAGCTTGGCGTCGATCCCATGCTGGTGGTGGCGGGAGCGGGACACGATACCCAGTGCGCCATGGCGGCGGTTCCTACGCAGGAAAAGGATTTTATTTTCATCAGCTGCGGGACCTGGAGTCTGTTCGGAACGGAGCTGCCGGAACCCGTCATCACGCAGGACAGCAGGAGGCTGAACCTGGCCAACGAAGGCGGCGCGGGCGGACGCATTTCCTTCCTGAAAAACATCATCGGCCTGTGGCTGGTGCAGGAAAGCCGCCGCCAGTGGATGCGGGAAGGGAAGGAATACAGCTTCGGAGAGCTGGAAAAGCTGGCGGCAGAGGAAGCGCCGTTTCGCAGCCTGATCGATCCCGACGCGCCGGAATTCGTGCCCGCGGGAGACGTGCCGGAGCGGATCCGGGAATTCTGCAGGCGGACCGGCCAGCCCGTTCCGGAGACGCCGGGCCAGATCGTGCGCTGCATCGACGAAAGCCTGGCGCTCAAATACCGGCTGACGCTGGATGAGATCCGGGAGTGCACGGGAAAGGATTATCCGGTCATCCACATGGTGGGCGGCGGCACCCAGAGCGGCCTTCTCTGCCGGTTTACCGCAGACGCCTGCGCCCGTCCGGTCTGCGCCGGCCCGGTGGAAGCCACTGTATACGGAAACCTGGCGCTCCAGCTCATGGCGGCGGGAGAGATCGGCGGCCTTTCCGAGCTGCGGAGCATCGTCGCGGCGTCGGAGCCGGTGAAGCGGTATGAGCCGGAACACGCGGACGCGTGGGCGGAGGCGGCCGGACGGTATCGGGAGAATATCGGGAAGTGGGAGAGGATGGGAAAATAAGCAGGCAGGGAGCGGAAGAAGTCCCGCCGCCGCTCAGAAGGTTATCGTTCAGGACCGGTTTTTAACCGAAGCTTACCTACATTTGGGTTGCTTTCCCCGGACGGGTAGTATATACTGGAAAAGGCTGAAAAACAAAGGAAGGTACTACCCATGATCCGTTTTATTGTTGTTGCTGTTTTTGTCGTATTATTTCTGATCCTGAGCATCCCGCTTCTGATCGCGGAGTGGATCATCGGGAAATTCAACATGGATTTAAAGGGGCGCAGCTCCCTCGCCATCGTGAACTGGGCGTTCCGGTGGGTACTCAGGCTCGCCGGCGTGAAGGTGACCTGCATCGGGCTGGAGCGGGTGCCGAAGGACCGGGCGGTTCTGTATATCGGAAATCACCGGAGCTACTTTGACATTGTCATGACCTATGTGCGCGTTCCCCGCATGACCGGCTATATTGCGAAAAAGGAAATGCTAAAGATCCCCCTCCTTTCCCACTGGATGAAAAATCTCCACTGTCTGTTCCTGGACCGGAAGGATCTGAAGCAGGGGATGAAGACCATCGTGACGGCGATTGAAAAGGTGAAGTCCGGCATTTCCATCTGTATTTTCCCGGAAGGAACCCGGAATAAGGTGGCCGATACCTTCCTCCCCTTCCATGGAGGAAGCTTTAAGATCGCGGAAAAAACGAACTGTCCCATCGTGCCGATGGCCATCAACAATGCGGGAAGCATTTTTGAGGATCATATCCCGAAGATCAGGAAGACCCATGTGGTGCTGGAATACGGAGAGCCGATCTATCCGGATCAGCTTTCCAGGGAAGACAGGAAACGTCTGCCGGACCTCACGCTGGAACGGATCCAGGAGATGTATTTTAAGAATAAGGAGCTGGTCTGACGCGGACCGGCATGAACGGCAAGGGCTGAAAGATGGGAGCCGGAGCTGCCTGCAGAAAAAAAGGCGGCTCCGGCTTCCGCTTTATGCGGGCGGATTCTGACGGCGGTACTGGTTGGGCGTACAGCCTGCCTGTTCCCGAAAGCAGGCCGTGAAATAGCTCTGAGAAGAAAATCCGCATTCCAGCGCGATCTGCGCGATGCTCAGATCGGTCTCAGAAAGGAGCCTCCTGCTTTGCCGGATGCGGTATTGAAGCAGGTAGGAAAACAGCGTCATGCCGGTGGCTTTGTGAAAAAAACGGCTGCATTCGCCGGGACTCAGATGGCTGTGCGCGGCAAGCTCCCGGAGCGTGATCTTTTCAGAGTAATGAGCGTGCAGGTAAAGGAGGATTTCCTTCAGCCGCAGGTTCTGCGCCGCATTGACGATCTTTCCGCTCCCGTTTCCGAGCCGTAGAATGCCGGGCCAGATGCGTAAAAGCTCGCTTTGGATCAGAAGCTCACGGCCCGCTTCCTCCTTTTGGTCCGCCATGCGCAGGATCCGCGTGAAGGCCTCCGCCAGACCGCGGCCGTCCGGCGTGTTTCTGTGGAAAAGGAAAACGGAGGATGTGGATAACTGCAGAAGCGGGAGCAGCATCTGTTGATAAACCAGGCTGTCCGGACGGGGACAGATCAGATCCGGATGGACGTTGATGCCGTAATAGGAAGCATCCGGGCTTTCCGGCTCCGCCGTGTGGGCCAGCCGGCAGTTGATGAACAGGCCGGTATCCTCCGCCAGCCGATAGCTCTGGCTGACCACATGAAAACGCACGATGCCCCGGTTCACCAGACAGATCTGAAAATCCTCATGCCAGTGCCAGGGAACGAGGGCGGAGGGAGACTGCGCCTGCGCGAAGTCGGTCTGATAAACGGAGAGGGGAAAGCCGGGTGAGATCCGTTCCATGATCCCCTCTCTGCTGTCCAGCGTTTTTAACTGATTGACGATCAATATTTTTTCCTCCCCTGCAAAACGCTCCTGAGACGGCTCCCGTGCGGCCCGGCCGGGGGCGGCGCTGATACGGCGGATCTGCCGGAAACAGAAGGCGCAATATTTTTATAAAAAAAGCCGTTTTTTTAATATACAATTTCAGTGTATGGCTGATATTATGACAATGTCAAGAAAAAAGGCAGGAGAAAGAAACGCCTGGTTACTATTCAGCCGGGTCTGCCAAAGGCTGAACTGCAGCAACGCCTGCGCGGGACGCAGCGCGGTGCTTCGGCATGGAGGAAAATATGGCACAGATGGATCTGACACAGGGAAATATCACAAAGACGCTGCTGAAATTCGCGTTCCCGATGATCTGCGGGAATCTGCTTCAGCAGCTTTATAATGTGGTGGATACGCTGATCGTGGGACAGTTTTTGGGCGCGGACGCGCTGGCGGCGGTGGGAAGCGCCTACACGCTGATGACCTTTCTGACCTCCATTCTGCTCGGCCTGTGCATGGGAAGCGGGGCCATGTTCTCCATCCGTTACGGAGAAGGGAACAGAAGGCAGCTGCAGGAGGACATGTTTGTATCTTTCCTGCTGATCGCGGCCGTTACCGTGGTGATCAATGTGGTCGTATTTGTTTTCCTGGACGGGATCCTGCGTCTGCTTTCCGTTCCGCAGGAGGTCTACGGGCTGATGCGGGAATATCTGTGGGTGATCTTCTGGGGGATCGGGGGAACTTTTCTTTATAATTATTATGCCTCGCTGCTGCGGGCGGTGGGAAACTCCGTGGTCCCGCTGATCTTTCTCGGGATTTCGGCCGTGATCAATATCGTGCTGGATCTGTATTTCGTGGTCTCCTGCGGCTGGGGCGTGGCGGGCGCGGCCTTTGCCACCATTCTGGCCCAGTGGTTTTCCGGCGTGGGACTGCTCATCTATAAAGGGATGAAATGCCCGCAGCTGAAGGTGGAGCGGCAGCAGATGCGCGTGCGCGCGGAAACGATGCGGGAGGTGACGGGAGCTTCCGTGCTGACCTGCCTGCAGCAGTCGGTGATGAACCTGGGAATCCTGATGGTGCAGGGGCTGGTGAACAGCTTCGGCGCTTCGGTCATGGCGGCCTTCGCGGCGGCGGTCAAGATCGATTCCTTCGCCTACATGCCCCTGCAGGACTTTGGGAACGCCTTTTCCACCTTCATCGCCCAGAATCACGGGGCGAAGAAAAAGGACCGGATCCGGGAGGGAATCCGCTGCGCGGTCCGGACAGCGGTGATCTTCGCCCTCTGCGTGTCGGCGGTGGTGGTCGTTTTCGCCAGATGGTTCCTGCTGATCTTCATCCGCCCGGAGGAAACGGAAATCCTGGCGATCGGCACATCCTACCTTCGGGTGGTGGGGGCGTTTTACGTCGGGATTGGCGGCCTTTTCCTGCTGTACGGGCTGTACCGGGCCATCGAGCGGCCCGCCATGTCCCTGGTGCTGACGGTGATCTCGCTGGGAACCAGGGTGCTTCTCGCCTATACGCTTTCCGCCGTTCCGGCCATCGGCGTGCTGGGGATCTGGTGGGCGGTGCCCATCGGCTGGGCGCTGGCGGATGTGACGGGAGCGGTGTATTACCGGTATATCCGGGGAAAGGAAGAGGGGCGGTGATATTCATTCCTGCGAATGTTCATAATCCTCCAGGATCTGCCGGACATAATCCGCCTCCAGGCCAAGCTGACCGGCAATTTCCGCTGCTCCTTTTCCGCTCTGATAAAGCCGGATAATGTCGAATGCGATTTTAACTCCGGCCTGTTGGCCTTTCTGAAAGCCTTCTTCCCGTCCTTCTTCCCGTCCCAGTTCAATATTTTCCCGGTCTCTCTGCAATAACGTCATATATTCCACCTCCATTTTCGGATTCTGCTTTACTTCGATTACCTTTCGATGGATCTGCCGGATCAGCGGGCTCTTTGCCCGCGCGGCAAAGCGATCCGAGGTGTCTTCCACAGGCGATCAGATCCAGGTCGATGCTGCCAGCGTAATACCTCGTCCGCTTTGGGAGATTGCGCTTTTTGCTGCACTGCATCTCGATGTTATAGACAGTGCCCTCATCGTCGTTCACATATACGTCCAGGCGGACGCCCTTGCCTTCAAAAAGAATGTCGATGGTGCGCTGCGCAGTGGGAGCCGAGATTCTCCGGATGGGAACCTGCAGGATCTTTTCCAGCACCCGGCGGCAGATCTCGCTGCCGGCCATGACCTTTGCGAAGAGAAAATCATCGCTCAGATTCAGGGTTTGGATGGTTTTTTCCATATGGTTTCTCCTTTCAGTATAGCATTGTTTGGGTGAAATGTCAGTGGAAGTGCGGTTTGGAATAAAAAATTTTAGAAATAAAAATGTAAGAAGGAAAAGCAGTCCATGGTGTTCGCCACATGGACGAGAAATGTAGAAAAATTAGATATTTTTTACTATAGCATTTCGCGGATGGTTTGTAAATATTGAAAGAAGCGGGTTTCACACGAAAACGAGCCGAAGTCTGTTCTTTCCTGTTACATAAAGGAAAAGGGCCTGTGAAAGAATGAGAACCTATTTTTTCACAGACCCTTCCCTTTCGTCCGGTCAGCGATCAGGCGCCGCCTATCCCTGATGTTCCACGGACGAGCTTCTCGGATAAGGCTTTTTCTCATCCGTCAGACCGGCGAGGTAATCCATGCT
>DWUW01000240.1 GCA_019120525.1 Candidatus Eisenbergiella stercorigallinarum
CGGACCGCCTGGGCGAAACGGCTCTCACAGGCTCCCTGCCCGTAGATATCCGCATGGTCAAAAAAATTGCATCCCAGCTCCAGCGCGGCGTCCAGCAGCGCTTCCGCCTCCTTCTCCCCCACATCGACAAGCCGCATGCAGCCTACTGCCACCGAAGGCACCGAAAGGCCGCTTTTCCCAAGTGGAATGAGTTTCATCATAAGATCCTCCCATAATAAATAGAATATGTGTTGCCGAACGGCCCGCACAGGTGGAAGTATATCACAGCTTTTCCGGAAAAAAAAGACCGCAGGGGTCGGGGGAGACCCATGCGGACTCAAAAAAGAAGGGGGTTAAGATGTTCCTCAATCCTGCCGGGAATTTAGGGAGGGACCCGGCATCCGGGAACATCCTTATGGTAATGATATCTTTTGGGGAAAAGATATCAGGAGGGGGTATTGCTACAGTCAGGCGTGATACCCGGAGGACCGATGCCGCACCGCCTTTATAAAACATGAAAGGGAGGGGGAAAAGAGTTCTCAGCGGATGAGCTTCGGTTTTTTCCGTTTGTTGTCTCATGCCTTACTGTGCTTTGATAATAGCATCCCAAAAGCCATATGTCAACCGCTTAACATATATTTCGTGCTTTTACCGAACATATTCATAGGTCATCTTTACAGAAATAAAATTGTGCACAAAAAAGCCTGTCTTTTCCCTTGTTTCAGCGGTTTATTTAACTGTTGTGCCGGGTACTCCCCCCTTTTTATTGCTGTCAGATATGTCAATCGTTTGATATCCGCAGCAGCGCCTCCTTTTCTTTCGTATAGGGCGGATACCGCAAAGGCACGTCCGGCCATGCGCCGCGGACCAGGATGGACTTCTCATGGGTAAAGGTATCAAAGCTTTTCTTCCCGTGATAGCTTCCCATACCGCTCTCCCCCACGCCGCCGAAGGGCATGCGGGAAGACGCGAGGTGAAGGATGGTGTCGTTTACGCAGCCGCCGCCGAAGGACAGACGGTTCATGACCCTGCGGGCCGTACTCTTTTTTCCCGTAAAAAGATACAGCGCCAGAGGCCTCGGCCTTGCCGCGACAAAGGATTCCGCCTCCGCAAGCGACCGATAGGTGAGGACAGGGAGGACGGGGCCGAAGATCTCCTCCCGCATGACGGGCGCGTCCGCGGATACGTTCCGCAGCACAGTGGGCGCGATCTGGAGCGTACTCCTGCGCCCCCTTCCTCCCGTCACCGTCTCCTGCCCGGAAATCAGTCCCATTACCCGGTCAAAATGCTTCCCGTTCACCATTCGGGGATAGTCCGGATGCTCCAGCGGCCGGGCGCCCCAGAAGCGTCGGATCCATTTTACCAGACAGCCAAGGAAGCGCTTCTCCACCTCCTGCTGCACCAGACAGTAATCGGGCGCCACGCAGGTCTGCCCGCTGTTCAGGAACTTTCCGAAGACGATCCGCTTCGCGGCAAGGTCCACGTCCGCATCCCGTTCCACGATACAGGGGCTTTTCCCGCCCAGCTCCAGAGTGACCGGCGTCAGATGCTTTGCCGCCTTTTCCATGACCAGCCTTCCCACGTTCACGCTTCCCGTAAAAAAGATATAATCAAATTTCTGTTCCAGCAGGCCGGCGTTTTCCTCCCTTCCCCCCTCTACGACAGCCACATAACGGTCCGAAAACAGCTCCCTGGCCAGATCCCGGATACAGCGGGAAACCGCGGGGGCATAGGCGGACGGCTTGATCACACAGCAGTTGCCCGCCGCGATCGCGCCTGCCGCCGGCTGCAGGGACAGCAGGAAGGGATAATTCCAGGGCGACATCACAAGCACCGTCCCGTAAGGCTCCTTTTTCACGAAGCACCGGCCGGGAAACTGGGACAGGACGGCCGGGACCCGCTCCGTTCCGGCATATTCCTTCATATGCTTCAGAAGGAAATCGATCTCTTCCCGTACCAGACTGATCTCTGTCATGTAGCTCTCAAAGGAGGATTTGTGCAGGTCCTGATAAAGGGCCGCCTTGATCCGTCCTTCCCACCGCCCTATGCCGTCCCGCAGACGGCGCAGGGCTGCCATCCGGAAATTGACGTCCCTCGTCCTTCCGCTTTCAAAAAAGGCTCTCTGCTTTTCCGCAAGTCTCTCCGTTTTCATAAGCTCTCCTTTCCCCGCATGCTTTTAACCCATACGGCGCGTTTCCTTTCCGCGCGGCGTATTTTCTCCCGCGGCGGTCTGTCTTCCCGCGCGGCCGGCACGCTCACAGCACCCTGTCCAGCCGCCGCGTCCCTTCTTTTATTTTTTCCGCATCCAGCCCGCCGTAACCAAGAAGCACGGTGGCGCATTCCGTCTGAAGCGGCGCCAGCGCCGCTTCCTTCAGTCCGTAAATACGTACGCCGCAGTCCGCCGCCCGTCCCAGAAGCTCCTCCTCCCGCGCAGGCTCCCTGGAAGTGAGGAGCACGTGAAGCCCCGCATATTCCCCGGAGAGGCGGTAACGGCCCAGGAGCGGCTGCAGGCAATCCAGAAGCAGGTCATGCTTTTCCCGATAGGCCTTCCTCATCCGGTTCAGATGCCGTTCAAAAGCGCCGCTTAAGATAAACTCATTCAGGACCGTCTGATCGATCCGGGAAACGGTAGAGGAGAAAAAGCCGCAGTTCTTTTCATAGGCCTCCAGAAGCCTCTCCGGCAGTACCATAAAGCTGATGCGGATAGCCGGGGCGACCGATTTGGAAAAAGTCCCGATGTAGATAACCCGTCCCGCCGCGTCCGCGGACTGGAGGGACGGGACCGGCTTTCCCCGATAACGGAATTCGCTGTCATAGTCATCCTCCACCAGATAGCGGCCCGGCGATCCGGCGGCCCAGCGCAGAAGCTCCGTCCGCCTGCCAATGGGCATGACCGTTCCGGTGGGGAACTGCCTGGACGGCATGACATATGCCACATCCGCCCCGGAAGCGAGCAGGCCGTCCACCCGGATCCCGCCTTCATCGGACGGGACGGTAACCGTCTTAGCCGCAAAGGAAGAGAAGATCCGAAAGGCCCTGCGATAGGAAGGATTTTCAAAGGCCGCTGTGATCTGCCTGCCCAGAATATACTGCAGAAGCAAAAGCAGATAATCGTTCCCCGCTCCCACGATGATCTGCTCCGGCGAAGCGTTTACCCCCCGCGAGGCATGCAGATAACGGCAGACCGTCTTTCTCAGTTCCAGATCGCCGCGGGGTTCGCCCAGCGCGAACAGCTCCTTCCTGTCCCCGCTCAGGATTTCCCGCGTGATCCTTCTCCAGATTCCAAAGGGGAACAGATCCATATCGATCGCGTTCGGGGAAAAATCAATCGCAAAGCGGCCTTCCCGACGCCCGTTCCGCCATCCGTCCGCCTGCCCCGCAGGGCCGCCGTTTCCCTGGCGGCTGTTTCCAGGATCCCCGCTCCCATGGCTTTCGTTTCCAGGATCCCTGCTCCCATGGCCCACGTTCCCGTTTCCCCTGTTTTCCGCCGGCCCGAGGCGGTACAGCTCCTCCACCCGGCAGATGAAATAACCCTTATAGGGGATGGATTCGATATAGCCCTCCGACTGCAGCTGCCCATAGGCGAGCTCCACCGTGCTCCTCGCCACCTGCAGATACTCCGCCAGAGAACGGGTGGAGGGGAGCTTCTCTCCCGCGAGAAGCTTCCCCTCCCTGATCTCATCCGCAATATATTCATAGATCTGCTCGTACAGATGTTTTCCATTCCCATCCGTCAGATGAATTGCCAGATCGTTCATTTTCCGCCTTTCCGCCCGAAATCCCCGCCCGTCCGCAGCCGCTTATCCCGCAGCGCGCCTCAGGGCGCAGACGCTTATCCCGCGTCACTGCTTCGGAAGCTTAAAGGAGCTCTTCAGGGACACGATACGGTTGAATACCGGCTCTCCCGGCTTCGAATCCTTATAATCCACGCAGAAGAAGCCCTGCCGCACGAACTGGAAGCTCTCATAGGGCTTCGCTTCCTTCAGGGAAGGCTCAAGGAAGCATTCCTTCACCGTGAGGGAATTGGGATTTAAGTTCAGGCTGCCGTCCTCATTATAGACGCCCTTCTCCTCATCGATGATATTTTCATAGAGCCGCACCGTGGCGCGAAGCGCCTGCGGCGCGTATACCCAGTGGATGGTTCCCTTCACCTTGCGGGCGTTAAAGCCGCTTCCGGACTTCGTCTCCGGGTCATAGGTGCAGTGCACCACGGTCACATTCCCGTCCTCATCCTTCTCAAAGCCCGTGCAGGTCACGAAGTAGGCGTTCATCAGGCGCACCTCGTTTCCGGGGAAGAGGCGGAAATATTTCTTCGGGGGCTCCTCCATGAAGTCCTCCCTCTCGATATACAGCTCTCTCCCGAAAGGAATCTGCCGGTTTCCCAGCGCCTCGTTCTCCAGGTTGTTGGGCGCTTCCAGAAGCTCCGTCTGTCCCTCCGGATAATTGTCGATCACCAGCTTAATGGGATCCAGCACCGCCATCACCCTGGGCCGCTTCAGCTTCAGATCCTCACGGATGCAGTATTCCAGCATGGCTACGTCCACGGAGGAATTGCTCTTGGAAACGCCGCACAGGTCCACGAACATCTGGATGGACTCCGGCGTGAAGCCGCGCCGTCTCAGGGCAGCGATGGACACCAGCCTGGGATCGTCCCAGCCGTCCACGATGCCGTCCTCCACCAGCCGCTTGATGTAGCGCTTGCCCGTCACCACATTGGTCAGATACATCTTGGCGAACTCGATCTGCCTGGGCGGAACCGGATACTCTAGCTCCCTCACCACCCAGTCGTACAGGGGCCTGTGATCCTCAAACTCCAGCGTGCAGATGGAATGGGTGATCCCCTCGATGGCGTCCTCGATCGGGTGCGCGAAATCGTACATGGGATAGATACACCACTTGTCCCCGGTGTTGTGATGGCTCATGTGGGCCACCCGGTAAATCACCGGGTCGCGCATGTTCATGTTGGGGGAAGCCATATCGATCCTGGCGCGCAGCACCTTCTCCCCGTCCGCGTACATGCCGTTTTTCATATTCTCAAACAGGGCAAGATTCTCCTCCACGCTGCGTCCTGCACAAGGGTCCTCCTTTCCCGGCTCCGTGAGCGTTCCGCGGTATTCCCGGATCTCATCCGCGGACAGATCCGACACGTAAGCCTTTCCCTTCTTAATCAGCTTCACGGCCGCCTCATACATCTGATCGAAATAATCGGAGGCGAAAAACAGCCTGTCCTCCCAGTCCGCGCCCAGCCACTTCACGTCGGCCTTGATGGAATCCACGAACTCCTGCTTCTCCTTCGTGGGATTGGTATCGTCAAAACGCAGGTTGAATTTGCCGCCATACTCCCTGGCAAGCCCCGCGTTCAGCAGAATGCTCTTGGCATGTCCGATGTGCAGGTATCCGTTCGGCTCCGGAGGGAAACGGGTATGCACCGTGTCATACACGCCCTCTTCCAGGTCCTTATCAATCAGCTGCTCGATGAAATTGCGGGAAGCCTTCGCTTCTCCGCTTTCGGTATTTTCCGCATCCGCGGCCGCTTCCGCCGCAGTCCTTGTCATCTCCAGTTCTTTATCGCTCATATTCCGGATCTCTCCTC
>DWUW01000241.1 GCA_019120525.1 Candidatus Eisenbergiella stercorigallinarum
GATCCGGGAAATGGGGTGCGATACGGGGCAGGGTTACTATTACAGCCGTCCCGTGAGCGCCGCCGAGTTTGACGCCGCATATATGAAAGCGGCGTTGGGAGGAGAAGGGAGGAACAGGACATGAAGAAAAACGGACCGCCGGGAAGGTCGGCCAGGGTCTTCCGAAAGATCCGGCTGTATGTGATCATCTATCTTTTCCTCCTGGCGCTGGGGCTGAACAGCTACGCGATCCAGCGCAGGACCCTTCTGAAGAACGCCGGCCAGCTGGGAGATTCCCTTGCGGCCAGCTACGCCGCGGAGGAGCGGAACAATCTGACCGTATATGAGACGCTGCTTTCCTTCGGCACGCTGAACCTGGACCGGCTGATGGAGGAAGAAAACTGGACGCAGGAACGGAAGGAAAGCTGGCTTCAGCAGTATTTCCGAAGGGTGCTTGCCGTGGTCGGGCAGGACAGGGTGGATCCGTACGCGGCGGTGAACGGAAGGATCGTCGCGGCGGACCCCTGGGAGAGCGACGCGGATTACGATTACAGACAGACGGAATGGTACCGGAGGGCGGAGGAAGCGGAGGGCGGGGTCGTATTTACGGACGTTTATACGGACGCGATCCACAACAGGCCGGTCCTCACGGTGGCGCAGAAGTGCATGACGGACGATGTGGTCATTGCCTTCGATATTTTTCCGGAAAATTTTCAGTTTGAGTCCGATAATCCTTCCCTGCCGGAAAACGGTTCCTTCTATCTGTGCGACAAAAACGGGATGCTGATCTGGTACGATACCAATCTGAGCGGCCATTCCAGGGAAGAGATCCAGGATTATGTGAGCGGGCTTCTGGAGCGGGCGGAGCGGGGAGAGCTGGAGGCCTACGACGCGTCAGTGCGCTCTCCTGACAATGACCGGAGGGCGGTTTATTACCATGAAATGTCCAACGGCTGGCAGGTGGTCCTGACCGTACCCTTCGAGACGCTGTTAAGCGGGCTGGAGCAGTTCACTCTGGTGTTTTTCATCGTGATGGCGGCATGCCTTGCCGCGATCGTCGTGACCGCCTGGAGGGATATCCGCCTGAACGCGCAGATCGAGCGGACCAATGAGACCATCCGTGTGCTGGGGAATTCCTACTACGCCCTTTACCGGGTGGACTGCGGGCGGGAGACCTACGAGATGATCAAGGGCTCCGATTATGTGAGAAGCAGGATCCCACAGACGGGAAATTATGAGCAGCTGCGGCAGGTGATGGGAGAGGTCATTGAAAAGGATGTTTACAGGGAATTCATGGAAAGCTTTTCCCTGGAGAGCATCCGCAGGCTGGTAAAGAACCGGGTGAAGGATTTCGGAGGGGATTTCCGGAGGATCTTCGGGGATTCCTATCACTGGATCAACGTCCGGGTGCTTTTTGACGAATCCCTCCTTCCGGAGGAGGCCGTCCTGTGCTTCCGGGAGGTGGACCAGGAAAAGAAGCAGCAGTTTGAGGAGCGCAGGCTTCTGGAAAACGCGCTGGAAAATTCCAGGAACAGCGAGAAAACGAAGCAGGCGTTTTTCAGCAATATGTCCCACGATATGCGCACGCCCTTAAACGCCGTGATCAGCCTGTCGGAGCTTGCGCTTTCCAATATCGGGGATCCGGAAAAAACGAAGGATTACCTGGAAAAGATCCGTTTTTCCGGAAGGCAGCTTCTGGAGCTGGTCAACGATATCCTTGACATGTCCCGGCTGGAGCAGGGAAAGGTCGTGCTGGATTATCAGGAGTTCAGCCTGGAAAAGAGCATTGCGGATATCACGGCGGCCTTCCGTCTGCAGGCGCAGCAGGAGGGAAAGCGGTTTACGGTGGATATGGACGCCCGGGACGTGTGGATCCTGGGAGACAGCTTCCGTCTCAGCCAGATCTTAAACAACCTCCTTTCCAACGCGTTCAAGTTCACCTCCAGAGGGGATGAGATCACGCTGCAGGTGAAGCAGTTCGAGAGCATGGGGAGCGCAAAATATCAGTTCATCATCCGGGATACGGGGCTTGGCATGTCAGAGGAATTCCTGCCGCATCTTTTTGAACCCTATGCCAGGGAAACCCGCTTCACCTCCCAGAAAATCACCGGAACGGGGCTTGGCATGCCGATCGTGAAAAACCTGGTCACGCAGATGAGCGGGGAGATCCATGTGGAAAGCAGCCTGGGGAAGGGGACCGTCTTTACCCTGACCGTCCCGTTCCAGGCGGAAAGGAAGGAAGAAAACGCATCCCTGCCTGAGAAACCGGAAGAAGGCGCGGGGGAAACCTTTTCCCTGAAGGGCAGGAGAGTGCTGCTGGCGGAGGATAATCTGATCAACATGGAGATCGCCACAGAGATCCTCACCATGCAGGGCGTGGAGGTAATCCCGGCGGAAGACGGGGTAAAGGCGGTGGAAGCCTTCCAGGAATCGGCGCCGTTTTCCATCGACGCCATCCTGATGGATATGCAGATGCCGAATATGGACGGCTGCGAGGCGGCGAAACGGATCCGGGCCCTGCATCGTCCGGACTCCGGCGTCCCGATCATCGCGGTCACGGCGAACGCCTTTACCGAGGATATCGCGGCGACCTCAAAGGCAGGGATGGACGCGCACATTTCCAAGCCCATTGATTTCAACATATTGTGCCGGACGCTGGAGGACCTGATCGGCCAGAGAAAGTGAGACAGGCCAGACGGCGGGAAAAAGGAAGGAGAAGCGGATGGATAACGGGAAGCATGCGCCCTTTGCGGTTTCTCAGACGATGCTGATCGTGGACGACGATTTCATAAACCGGAGCATTCTGGAACATATTTTTTCTCCCTATTATTCGATCGAAGAGGCGGAAGACGGGAAGGAGGGGCTGGAGCGGATCCTTCATAACCCGGAGCGGCTCTGCGCCGTCCTTCTGGATGTGGTGATGCCGCAGATGGATGGGATCGAGGTATTAAGGCAGCTGAAAAACAGGGGGCTGACGGAAAAGATCCCGGTTTTTCTGATCACCGCGGAGGCCAGCGACAGCGTGATGAGAGAGGGCTATCAGCTTGGCGTGATGGATGTGATCGAAAAGCCCGTGGTCCCCTATGTGGTGCTTAGGCGCGTACAGTCCGTGGTGGAGCTGTTCCGCGCCAGGGCGCAGTTAAGCAGCGTGGTGGAGCTGCAGCAGTGGGAGCTTCTGGAAAAGGCGCGCAGGATCGTGGAGCTGAACCAGGGGATGATCGAGGCGCTCGCCGCCGCCATTGAATTCCGGGACGGGGAGTCGGGTGAGCATGTCAGGCGGATCCATGATATCACGGAGTATCTTCTCCGGAATACGGACATGGGCGAAGGCCTTTCCCAGGAGGAGATCGAGAATATCGCGCTTGCCGCGGTCATGCACGATGTGGGCAAGATCGCCATCCCGGACGCCATCCTGAACAAGCCCGGCAGGCTGACGCCGGAGGAATATGAGATCATGAAGACCCATACCGTCCAGGGCGCGCAGCTTCTGGAGACGATCCCGCAGCTGCGCGGAAGCAGCGCCTACGCTTACGCCTGCGATATCGCGAGGCATCATCATGAGCGCTGGGACGGGAAGGGCTATCCGGACGGCCTGAAGGGGGATGAGATCTCCGTCTGGGCCCAGGTGGTTTCCCTGGCGGACGTCTATGACGCCCTGACCAGCAAGCGGGTGTACAAGAAGGCGTTTGACGCCGAACGGGCGCTGGAGATGATCCGGAACGGGGAATGCGGGACCTTCAGCCCAAGACTTCTGGACTGCTTCCTGAAGGCGGAGCCGGAGATCCGGAAAATGTATGAGGGCTGACGCGGCCGCGAAGCGTATGGACAGAGAACGGCGCGCCGGCGGCAGGCAATGCCTCGGCGGCGCGGGAGAGCAGGGGAAAGGAATGGAGGAAAAGATGGACAGACAGATACTGATGGATGCGGGGATCGACGTGGAGAGCGCGTTAAACCGGATGATGGGAAGCGAAGCCCTGATGAAGCGGCTCTTCCTGAAATTCCTGGAGGATGAAAGCTATGCCGCCCTTGCCGCCAGCGTGGGACAGGGCGACCGGGAGGCGGCGCTGAAAGCGTCGCATACGCTGAAGGGAATGTGCGGAAATTTATCCATGGACCGGCTGTACGGACTTTTTTCCGCACAGGTGGATCTGATCCGGGGAGGAAGCTGGGATGCCGCCGCCGCTTTGATGCCGCAGATCGACGCTGCCTATGAAGAGGCGGTTTCGGCGATCAGAAGGTGCTTCGGATAGGGAGATATTGAGGATAAGGAGATATTGAGGATAAGGAGATGGCCAGGATAAGGTGATATCCGGTTAGGGAGATTTCCGGAATCAGAAAAAGGCTGCCGCCAGGCATCAGATCCGCATGGGATCCGCCGGTGCGGCAGCCTTTTTTATGGCGCTTTTCTGATCTTTTGCGGAGCCTTCGGGTTCTTCGGGAGCCCTTTTTCAGTCTTCCTGCTGTGTCTTCACGCCCAGGCTGTCGATGATGGTGATGACCAGGCCGCGGATGTTGTTTTCCGTGGTCCGGTAGGGCGCGATGCGCAGGGTGTAGAACCGGCCGTTCATGGCGGTCACTTCCCGGTCGATGGGGACCAGGCTCTTGAGCACCTCATTGGCGTCGGAAATGATGTCCTCATCCGGGAAGCTGT